>JACATA010000036.1 GCA_013390375.1 Marine Group I thaumarchaeote | reverse complement strand
TGCTGCTGCAAAAATGGTAGCAGAACTGGTTAAAACAAGTCTAGGCCCACGTGGTTTAGACAAAATGCTAGTGGATTCACTAGGAGATGTCACAATTACAAATGATGGCGCTACAATTCTAAAGGAAATTGATGCACAGCATCCTGCTGCTAAAATGATGGTTGAGATATCCAAGACTATTGATACTGAAGTTGGTGATGGAACAACATCTTCTGTTATTTTTGCAGGAGCATTATTAGAAAAAGCAGAAAAACTTCTTGAAAAAGATGTGCACTCTACGGTGATTATCGATGGATATCAGGCTGCCTCGGAAAAGGCGCTTGAATTATTAGCAAAACTGGCAAAGACAATCAAACCTGATGATCGAGAATCATTAATCAAAATTGCAAAAACTAGCATGCAATCTAAACTAGTTTCTGAGAACAGTGTACCTCTATCAAAATTGTCTGTTGATGCAATTCTGAAAATTGCGGAAATAGACGGCGATAAATATTCTGTTGACCTTGATAATCTTAAAGTAGAAAAAAAGGCAGGTGGTTCTATTGATGATACTAGTTTAATCAGCGGTATAGTTCTTGATAAAGAAATTGTTCATAGTGGTATGCCGACAAAGATTGAAAAAGCTAGAATAGCACTTGTTAACGCTGCACTTGAAGTGGAGAAGACTGAGATGAGCGCTGAAATTAGAATCTCTGATCCAACTCAAATGCAGTTGTTCTTAGAAGAAGAAAATAGGATGTTAAAATCAATGGTAGATAAAATACACAGTATTGGTGCTAATGTGTTAATTTGCCAAAAAGGAATTGATGATATTTCACAACATTATCTTTCTAAGCATGGAATTATGGCTGTACGAAGAGTAAAAGAAAGTGATATGACAAAACTGGCAAAAGCCACTGGTGGAAGAATTACTACAAGTCTTGATGATATTTCAACAAATGATTTGGGCTCTGCCGAAATTGTACAACAGAAAAAAGTAGAAGCAGACAAGTGGGTATTCATAGAGGGATGCAAAAATCCTCGCTCAGTAACAATTCTCATCCGAGGAGGTTCACAAAGAGTAGTTGATGAAGCTGACCGTTCCATACACGATGCGTTGATGGTAGTCAAAGACGTTGTTGAAAAACCATTAATTGTAGCAGGTGGTGGTTCACCGGAAGCATATCTAGCTACAGAGTTAAATGAGTGGACAGGTAGTTCTGAAGGCAGAGAACAGCTTGCTATAAAACAATATGCCGAAGCTTTGGAATCAATTCCATTAACTATAGCTGAAAACGCCGGAATGGATCCAATTGACTCTCTTATCACACTTCGTGCAAACCAAAGCAATGGTAAACAAACAGTTGGAATCAATGCGAGGGAAGGTAAGATTGGAAATATGTTCTCTTTGGATATAGTGGAGCCATTGGCAGTAAAAGAGCAAATTATAAAATCGGCTACGGAGGTAGCATGCATGATTCTAAGAATTGATGATGTGATTGCTGTTTCTGGTCGTCCAAGTGCTGGCGGTCCGCCTCCAGGCATGCCACCAATGGGATAAATCCTCTTTAGATTATACTAAAACTTCAAAACTTACTCAACTAACTATATTCATGCATAAAATTGGAATTGATCTTGGTGGAACTAAGATTGAGGGAATTTTACTGGATGAAAAATATAACACAATTCAACGCAAGCGCATAGAAACACACCAAGAAAATGGTTATGATTCTATTGTAAAATCTATCATATCTTTGATCAATGAGTTAAAAGCAAAAACAGGAGAAGAGACATCAGTTGGAATATGTACACCAGGTGTTACTGACACTAATTCAGGATTAATCAAAAACAGCAATACTCATTGTCTCATAGGAATGCCATTAAAAAACGACATTGAGAAAGCATTGGGGTCTCAAATTGTAATGGAGAACGATGCTAACTGTTTTGCTCTTGCAGAATCATTACTAGGGTCTGCCAAAGGATATGATGTTGTTTTTGGAGTAATAATGGGAACAGGTGTTGGAGGCGGGATTGTTATTAATGGAACTTTACACAAAGGAAGGACAAACATTGCTGGAGAGTGGGGACATCACACACTGCATCCGAATGGAAATGAATGTTATTGTGGAAAGCAGGGATGTGTTGAGACGTATATCAGCGGACCTGCTCTAGAAAAGCGTTGGCTAGAAATTACTGGAAAAAAAGAACCGCTGCAATCAATAGTACCAATGGCATCCGCAAGTGCACAATGGGAGGAAGAGTTTCTTGAAAATTTTGGAACTAGTCTTGCGAACGTAATTGACATTTTAGATCCAGATGTTATTGTTTTAGGTGGGGGAGTTTCAAACATACCTTTCTTGTATGATGAAGGGAAAAAGGCGGTTTATGATAAAGTGTTTAGTGACTCTATTGCAACACCAATACTCAAAAACAGTCTTGGTGATTCTGCAGGTGTTTTTGGTGCCTGTTTATTGAATAGTTAGTTATTGCGGTTCTATTGTGGCAGGTGGCTTGCTTGACACCACGTAAGATACCCAAGTAACGTCATCAATTTCATTTGTAATTCTATTACTAATCTTTTCTAATAGTTCATTTGGGAGTCGAGTCCAGTCTGCGGTCATCGCATCTACTGAATCTACAATTCTAATCATTACAATATTACCATATTTTCTCTCATCTCCAACAACACCAACTGCCTTATCATCTCCTACTGCAGCATATGCTTGCCAAACTTTATCATACAAATCTGCATTTTGTAATTCTTCTTCCACTATCTTACTTGCCACTCTTGTGATATTCAATTTCTTTTTTGTAACTTCACCGATAATTCTTACCGCTAGACCTGGTCCCGGAAATGGATGTCGCACAAGCAAATTTTGAGGAACTCCAATAATCTTTGCAACCTTTCTTACTTCATCTTTATACAAATCGCGAAGTGGTTCCAAAACTTTCAGATGTAACTCCGGTAAGCCACCAACATTGTGATGCGTCTTGATTACTGATGCAGGTCCTTTTGATACTCCACTTTCAATCACATCAGGGTAAAGAGTTCCCTGAGCAAGCCAGGCAAACTGTCCATTTTCCTTGGAAAATTTTGTAAAGATGTTACCAAACTCTTTGCCAATAATCTTCCTTTTTTCTTCCGGATCAATTACACCATTTAGTTTTGAAAGAAATTGTTCTTGCCCATCTATTTTTGTGAAATCAACCTCAAAATTATTCTTAAACATGTTCTCTATCTCTTCTGCCTCATTTAGTCTCAAAAGGCCATTGTCAACGAAAACACATTTTAGCCTGTTTCCAATTGCCTTGTGAATTAATAATGCAGCCACAGTAGAGTCAATACCACCACTAACTCCGCACAAAACGTTTCCCTCTACTTTAGAAATTTTTTCAACAGTATTTTCAACAAATCTTTCCATAGTCCAGTCTTGATTTGCATAACAAACTTTTAGAACAAAATTTTTTAGAATTTCGGTTCCTTTTTCTGTGTGTACCACTTCAGGATGAAATTGAATTCCGAATACTGTCTTCTGCTTGTTTGCAATAGCTGCAGAACGTGAGCTTTCAGTATGTCCAATTATTTCAAAACCTTCTGGCACATTCTCTGCTTCGTCTCCATGACTCATCCATGCTCTAACAGAATCTCCAATTCCATTTAGGATATCCGAATTACTGTCAATCGTAAGTACAGATGACCCATACTCTTTGTTTGCACGTTTTATCTTACCACCAAAATTATTCACAATGATTTGATGCCCATAGCATATTCCTAATATTGGTACATTCAGTTGGAAGATTTTCTTATCAGGTATGGGCGCACCAGAGTCGTATACACTTGATGGCCCACCAGAAAAGATAATTCCTTTCGGATTTAGCTTGGCTAGGTTCTCTAAAGAAATGTCAAATGGAACAAGTTCGGCGTATACAGAGAAATCTCTAATCCGTCTGCATATCAAGTGACTGTACTGTGAGCCAAAATCTAAAACAACAATTTTATCCATATGATCACTCCGAGCTTTCAATCATTCGTGTCAGAGACCATGTTGCGGTGTTAATGATCTCATCGACTCTTTCTTTTTGACGATAATTTTTGATTATAATTTCCCTTATCTTACTGCCATCGTTATTTATTACACAATTAATAATATCATCTTTCTTTATTTCACCACTTTCAACTTGCTGGACATCCTTTTTTTTCATATCACCAATGATGTGATCAATGAACCAACTTTTCAGAGGAGGTGTTTCAGGATCAAGCGTAACATTATCTTCTAGAACAATTGAGACCTCATCGTTTGTAACAAACGCATTCGCAATAGTAGTTCCGTCCGAGTTTTTTGTAATAGCTATTTTTCTCTCTTGCTTTATTGCTTTTACGGCGTTGCGTGTCAGCTCTGAAGCTTTTGTAAAACTTGACTGTTTAAGTATCGTATCTAGTACAGAGATATTTCTTTCAAGTTTTTCAATTTGTTCCTTATACTTGATTATTTTTTCAGTAAGATCTTCTTTTAATTCTAACATATCACGAATTTGCTCGTCAGAAAACCCCATGCATCTTCTTATGTAAGACGATATTAAAACGCATTCTTACCAGTAATTATATTATCAATGTCTTGAAAGTTTATTTTTGTAAATCCTCTGATTTTAGTTGTGGAATAAAGCTTAGACTCACTTTTTTTTGCAAGCCATTCTAGTAATTTCTTTCCACGACGCAATTTTTTAATTTTGATTGTTCTATTAACTACTGTAGCCTTAGAGTATTTTCCAATCCTAGTTCCAAAATCCATTCCAAGAAGAATTATTTTTTTTGCCTTGAAATGATTAGCCAAAAATACACATCTATCTCCATCTGTAAATCCTCCAAAGTTGTGAATCTTTCCTAAAGGTTTTGTTTGTGTTGTTCCTATACAATTTTTGAA
>JACATA010000004.1 GCA_013390375.1 Marine Group I thaumarchaeote | reverse complement strand
TACCTCAGCTTCTACCGCAGCTGGTTCTGGCGTTACCTCAGCTTCTACCGCAGCTGGTTCTGGCGTTACCTCAGCTTCTACCGCAGCTGGTTCTGGCGTTACCTCAGCTTCTACCGCAGCTGGTTCTGGCGTTACCTCAGCTTCTACCGCAGCTGGTTCTTGCGTTACCTCAGCTTCTACCGCAGCTGGTTCTGGCGTTACCTCAGCTTCTACCGCAGCTGGTTCTGGCGTTACCTCAGCTTCTACCGCAGCTGGTTCTGGCGTTACCTCAGCTTCTACCGCAGCTGGTTCTGGTTCCTTCTCAACCTGCTCAGCGAAAAACGCAGAACTCAATGCAGATAACGGCTTTGTTTCAACAGCTGGTTTTGGTTTTGTTTCAGGCAATGCAGGTTTTTCTTCTTGTTGTGATTCACCAAGATATGGTAATTCGCCTAAATTATCTGTCATAACTTTGTTATTGTCAATTCTAATGTAATGATGTTCATATGCTTTGAAATATCTAACATTTTTTCCCATCTGAACCCTACCAAGGCCACCATATACCGTCATGTATCTAACACCATGTCCTAAATTATTAGCAAGAGTATTACGATCTACAACCTCTCCCACACTCGCCTTATTTCCATTATCACGATGCTGTTTTACTTCAGTGATAAGATGGCTTGAATCATATGATACTTGAGAAATTAGATAATCAGCCCATTTTGCCATTTCAAAAATACTGTAACTATCCCATAAATAAGCAATGAGTTTCACCAATCTTCAAAATTAACATTCAAGTTAATCCTTAAAGGGTTCAAAAAAGTAAATTTTTTATTGAAAATAAAATTCGACACAATTGAATATTTGAATAAATTAAAAAAAAATAACTCGTATTTTCATACTTTCATCAATAAGAAATCCTTGGCAGTTGGTGTCATATTTTTAAAGCCTGGTGAAAATGACACACAAGAACCGCATGATTCTGATGAAATTTACTACATTCTAGACGGAAACGGATTTTTACAAATTAATGATAAATCCTATCGTATCAAAAAGGAAGAGATCTATTTTGTAGCGAAAGATGTTCCGCATCACTTTTATGGTAACACAAAAAATCTTTCCGTTCTGTATTTTTTTGGTGGTTCTGATTCTTAGGCAAGGAATTTTACCTTTCTTCCAGTTACATTGATTTTCTTTTCTGCTATGAGTTTCACAGCTTTAACGTATGCTTTGTGTTCTTTTGCTAATATTCTCTTTGACAAGGTTTCTTCAGTATCATCATTTTTGATTTTTACCGTTTCCTGAACAATAATTTGTCCCGTATCTACACCCTCATCCACAAAATGAACAGTGCAACCTGAATGACTTACACCTGATTCAATCGCTTGTCTTTGTGCATCTAGTCCTGGAAATGCAGGCAAAATGGAAGGATGAATATTTAGTATTCGATTTTTAAATTTTTTAATGAACTCTGGGCTCAATATTCTCATGAACCCTGCAAGGCAAATCAGGGAATTTTTTGGCATCACTCCATACTTGTTAAGAACACCTATAATTTTTTGATCATATTCCCATCTGCTTCCTTGAAATCCCTTACTTTCTACGATTTCAGTTTTTACATCAAGTCCTCTCGCAATTCTTAATCCTCTTGCTGATGGCTTATTGGAAATCACCACTGTTGGTACTATTGGAATGTTTTGTTTTTTTATTGCTCTAAGAATTGCCCTCATGTTGCTTCCTCTTCCAGAAATTAAAATTGCAAGCTTAAGCAACATTTAGCCTAATTTTGTTCATAAAATAAAGCTATAGATTACCACAGTTTATCATCGACTAATTTTGGTTCATTATCTATAATTTCAAATCCCATAATATCCAATGTTTCCTTTGCGGTAGGCGAATTTCTTTCTAGGATTTGTCTTGCAAGATCAATACGTGATTTTCTGTCCATATGCTGACCAATTTTGTATTTTCCCCTCAATGATTCTGGAACAATTTTGATAACCTCAACTTCATTTAGAACATCCATGTCAGGTTTGATTGGTTCATATCCGCCCTCAGGTTGGTATTTTTTCATCAGACCATTTAGAGCAATAGTTTTTTCTTCCTTATCTGAAATGATACTAGCATTTCCTTTTATTACTACACTTATGTACAAAGTATCAGCCAAAGAGGCATCAGTAGGATCGGAAAAATACGATGGTAAAAATTCTAGACTTTTATCCACCTCAAATCCCACTTTTTGATTTCGTTTAATGTTTTCAAGTTTTTCACCCTTGATATGAGAATGCATGTAAACTATATCGTTGATAAATACAAAATTCATTGGAATAATTTGTGGATACCCATTCTCATCAATACTTGATATTCTACCAGTTTGTTGAGAGCTTAAGAATTCAATAATTTTTTCTTTTGATTTTATTTCTAATTTACCAAGTAATTGCATTATATTTTACTTATTTTGTTCTTTAAAATAAGGAATTACTTGACTAGCAAATTTATCGATCGAGCCAAAGTAGTTTTTACCCCAAAACCTGATTACAAAATGATTTACGCCTGCTTTGATAAACCTCTCAAATATTGGAATTATATCATCAGGTGTACCAACACCGGTTGATGATCTTGCAATAGCATCTGGAATTTTTGTTGCAGCCTCACGCATTTTTACAATCCAACTTTGATTTGACATGGAATATTCCGTAAAGTATTTCACAAAATCAAATCCTTCAATATCTTTAAGCTCATGCACCCTAAGTATTTCAGGCTTAAACAGACTAACTTTGACAGCTTCTTTCATCCTAGCCCAAGATTCTTCCGCATCGTCAGAAAAGTAAACATCAATATCTAATGCCATCTGAAAATTATCTTTTTCTTCCTGCGTCCTATTGTTTTCATTCATAGATGCCTCTATTTGCTTTTTATGATCTTCAAATAATTCTGGAGTATAACCTATTGGTAACCATCCATCACCATATTTTCCTGTTAGTTTTAACGTTCTCTTTCCACCAGATGCCATGTATATTGGTGGATGCGGTTTTCTTATCGAAGAAGCTTGAAGGCAAGCAGATTCTAATTTGTAATATTTGCCCTCAAAATCCACAGTGTTATCTGGCGATGAACTATACAATTTTTTGATTACTTGAATTTGTTCTTCCCATTTAGAAACTGGTTTATCAAACGGTATGCAAAATTCTTTTAGGTTTTGAGCTTCACCTGCGCCAATTCCCAAAATTGCTCGTCCCTTTGAAACTCTGTCCAGTGTAATAGCTGCCAATGCAATATTTGATGGATGCCTTCTGATTGCATCAGTAACACAAGTTCCTAATTCAACATGGTTAGTAACAGCTGCAATTGATGATAACATAACCCAGGGGTCTAGTACTACTGCATTTTTCCATTGTGGAACATTTGTGTGGTCCATATAGAAAATAGAGTCATAACCAGTCCGGTCAGCTAACAGGCACGCAGTTAAAATCTGGTCTTCAGAATAACCTGCTCTAGCAACGTTTAGCCCATTTTGAATTCCAAATTTTAGCACTTGATATTACACCTAGTACAAACACTTGAATTTCAATCTTAATAAGTTTCACAAGGATAAGTCATAGCTAATTTTGTATGATAATTAAATTCGAAATTCAAAGATTGCCATCATTAATGTCATTAAGACATTTGATAACGTCTTCTTTTGAAATTGGAATTGGATTTGGATTAAGATGTCCCTTGTCAGTCATTACAACGTCAGCTGCTTCGTCAACAGGAGCCTTTAACTTCATTTTATCAAAACCAATTTTTTCAATAACTTGTTTGAATTTTTCATAGAAAATTGATTTGTTGTGTTTATGTGCTATAGTGGTGCATGAAGATAAAGAGTACCCATGAGCAACACCCTCATTAGAAAATACATATGACAATGCATGTCCTAGTGTGGTAGAACAATTTCCAAAACCTATACCAGAAAGCATGGAACCATACGGATAATTTTCAGGCTTGTCATTCATAACTGCATCATATAATACGTCAAACGCCTGTTTACATAGCGTTCTTGTAAAAGCATTTCCTAATTTACTGTCATATCCTTCTGTTGCTTGTGCACAAGCATCACATACAGAGTTTTTGACTATTTGTTCTGGCGTACCATCCATAAAATATGAATCAACTATAGCACGATCTGCAAGGAATCTTTCTTCAGGACCAAGAAGTTTTTTCTTACCATCAAATTTTAAAACACAATAAGTTGTCATCTCAGCTCCGGTACCAAAAGTTGTAGGGATTAAAATTTTTTCTACACCAAATTCTGCCGAGGAATATTTTACAACATCCATAGAACTTCCGCCACCAAGACCAATTAGCACTGATGGGTTTTTTCCTTTGTATTCAGCTACAACAGCATTTACATCATCAATGGATGGTTCTGGTTTAACTTTATCATACAACATATAGTCTTGTATGCCCATTTTGTCTAACCACCTACCAGATATTTTAGGGGGGGCAGTTGTTACAACTAAAGCATTTTTTGGATATTCCGCTTCAGAAAGTGCATTTTCACCAAATTGAATTATTTTTGGTATTCTAACTGTATTCATGAATTATTGAGATTCTGATTATTATTATACCTTCCAATCATTGAAGACTTGGTTTATTTATTTAAAATAAAATTATAAAATGATGATTAAGAATTTTAATTCATTAGCAAATACAGAAGTGAAGAAAAAAGCATTAAAGATATTAGAAGTGGGATTAACCGCCGCACAGCCAAAAAATTTCCTAAAAACATTTTTTAAAAAAAATTACATTCTACTGGGAAAAAATCGTATATTTTTATCGAACTATGGAAAAATTTTTGTGGTTGCATATGGCAAGGCAGCAGATTCTATGGCAGAATATGTATCAAAGAAAATTAATGTTTCACAAGGAATAGTTGTAGTTCCAAAATACACTAAATCTTCAATAGTTAGTAAAAAATTCAAGGTGTTTTATTCTGGTCACCCATTACCTGATAAAGAAAGTGTAAGAGCAGCAAAAGCAGTACAAAAATTTGTTAACAATTGTTCTAAAGGGGATTTTGTACTATTTTTGGTATCAGGTGGGGGCTCCTCTTTGTTGGCTCTTCCGGATAAAATAACCTTGACTGAAAAAAAACACGTGACCAAATTATTATTGCAATGTGGTGCTACAATTGATGAATTCAACTGTGTTAGAAAACATCTGTCAATGATAAAGGGTGGCAAGCTTGTTCAAAACATGAACTGTGATGGGTGTGCATTGGTAATGTCAGATGTTGTAAGTAACGATTTATCGGTTATTTCATCAGGGTGTACTTATAATGATAATACAACATTTTCTGACGCAATGAGAGTAATAACAAAATATTCTTTGGGAAAAAAACTTCCAAAAAAAGTAATTACACTCCTAAAACGCGGTTTGAATACAAAGGCAATGAGACCAAACAGATTAACAATCAAGAATAAAATCATAGCAACTAATCAGGACTGTTTGAATGCTATGGTTTTAAAATCTCGGTCACTTGGACTTACTACCAAAGTTTATTCACCAGTTAAGCATGATGTCAGTGTATCTGCGAAAAAAATTGTACAAATGATACCAGGAAAGAAGAATTCATGTATAATATTTGGCGGTGAACCAACAGTACAAGTAAAGGGAAAGGGAAAAGGAGGCCGCAATCAGGAACTTGTTCTACAGATCTTAAAATTAATCCAGAATTCTGATCACCATGTGTTAGTTTCTTCAATTTCAACGGATGGTATTGATGGTAATACAACATGTTCTGGTGCCTTAATTGAAAATAATTCATTTGGTCTGCAAGAAATCTCTTCCTATTTGGAGAACAATGATTCTTATTCATTTTTCAAAAGGCATGGCGGGTTGATAAAAACAGGACCCACTCATACTAACTTAATGGATATAGGATTGATCATAAAATACTAGTCTATGTCCAAGCTTTTTTGTCTTTTTTCCAAATAATCTTGCCATCAATGTATGAATGATCTTTTTCTTCAAAGACCGTATGCCATTTTCCATTAGGCGGAAAAATTTTGTTTAATTCCGTAACTTTACCGTTTGTCGGTGCTTTATTCATCAAAGCACCCCATTTCATATATGGAATTTTTGGCATTATCTCATTGATGTCATTCATAATACATCTAGGAAAAATCCTTATTTAAAAATCACTGTCTGTTCTTATATTCAGTACATCTTAATTCTATTTAGCTAAAACATGGTTCTAAATTATGAAATTAACGTATAAGATCTGATGCTGGATTTTTATTACTATCAATTAGATGATAATTCACAACAAGTTTTCTTTGTTCAATGAAAAGATTGATGAAATGAATTTTGTCATTAATTATTTGATCAGATATTTTATGCTTTGAACTAAGAATATCATACATTTTTTTGGAGTCACACATGACATCCACGGTATCTCCATCTTTTATGGCATATACTCCAATACCCCAATAGATTCCAGCATGCAAAGCAATGAATTTTGACTGTTCATCATTTTTTACGTCCATCTTGTATCCTGAAGTATATGCTGGTGGGTGCACCCTAAACTCCTTCTTAATCTGATTGCCTGTTTGAATTATCCATGAGATTTTTTCTTTAGTTCCATCTAGGAATAGTTTGTGTTCCAACTGTCAATCAAAAGGGTGTTTTTTGTCTATATATTTTGGGATTATCGCTTAATGATCAACATTAAAAGTAGCATGTAATGTTTGAATCTCAGACTTTTTTCACAAAAATGGTAGATGAGCTAATAGAATTTTCAGAATATGATTCTGAATTATCAGATGGTATAAGGTGGCTTGACGAACAAGCACAAAAAAAGGGATTGTCATTTTATGATATGGTTTATCAAGTTTTGTACAGACATGATGTAAATTCTAAAGCAAAAGAATGGCTTAACTCTAGAAATTAACTTACGTTTTATTTTTTAGTTCTTTTTTCTATTGGAATATATTTACAACCTTGTGGTCCAGCATATTTTCCAACATAGACAGCCTTTGGTCTGTATAACATAGGTTTTGGTGCCGCTTCTGCAAATTTTTCTTCAATAATATGTGCTGCCCAACCAGCAACTCTTGATATAGCGAATATGGGTGTGTTAAGATCCATCGGAATGCCTAGCATGTAGTAAACCGACGCGCTGTAAAGGTCAACATTTGGAAAAATTTCCATCTCTTTAGTTTTTTTCATCAACTCAGCAGTTACGTGCTCAACCCTATTTGTTATATCATACCATGGTTGACCAGTTTTTTCTGATAGTCTTTTGGATAGTTCCTTGAGTACTTGAGATCTAGGGTCAACAGTTTTGTACACTGCATGCCCCATTCCCATAACTTTTTCATTCTTTGCAAATTTTTCCTTAATGTAAGATTCAACATTTTCCTCAGTTTTTATATCTAGAAGCATTCTCATCACTTCATAATTTGCTCCTCCATGTAATTCACCACTTAATGCACCAACTGCTGCGCTAGCAGCAGAATACATATGCGCACGTGTGGATGCAACTTGTCTGGCTGCAAACGTTGAAGCATTCAAAGTATGGTCTGCATGTAAAATTAGACAAATATCAAAGATTTTTTCCATTTCCAGATCCGGTTTCTCACCATTCAGCATGTACAAAAAATTGGCAGCGTGACTTAAATTAGAATCAGGCTCTATGATTTTTTTATTGTTGCGAATTCTATGCCAACTAGATACAATTGTAGGAACCTTGGCTATCAGATTCATGGCTCTACTGTAACTTGCTTCCTTGGTTGAAAATTCTTCATCATAATAACCTCCAAACGCAGCAACAAAGGCTTGCAGAACATCCATAGGGTCAGCATCCTTTCTCCAATTACCCATGTTAATTTGCATTTGTTTAGGGATAATTCTGGCATCCACTAATTCAGTTTTAAAGTCAACATATTCATCACTAGTTGGCAATTCATCATGCAGCAGAAGATAACAAGTTTCTTCAAAATTGGAATTCTTTGTAAGATCCAAAATATCATATCCACGATAAATCAGCTTTCCTTTTTGCCCGTCAATATATGAGATTCTTGTGTCTGCAACCTCAATGTTTCTCAACCCTATGTTCTTTGTGTCCATATTTCCCTTGTAAAAATAGTACTTTTAAATTTTCAACTTAAATTACGTTTTGAAAATTTAGTATTTTGTCTAATCCCTTTACTTCTGAGATTATAAGATTATTTTTAACTAAATAGCATGTCACAGGAAGAACGTAAATTAATGCAATTAATAGATGAGCGTATTCTAAACGCAACTCCAGAGGAATTAACCAAATTGCAACAAGCCGATATTAGCACCCAACTTGATGGAGTTTGGTTTTATGATATTTGCAATCTTTCAGATCAAATACAACAAAAGCAGAATATTACAACCAACAAACTTTTTTCAAAGTAGTACTTGTCATTCTAAATTTAAATGAGGGTTTCAGTGATTCGATCACATGTCTATTAAATCTAAAAAATCAAGTGTAAAAACCTCGTCTAAAACCACAAAATCAAAAAGAACTAAAATTCTTTGTGTTTCACATATGGAAGATGCAGATGGTATTTCTTCTGCTGCATTAATCAAACAAGCTTTTGGAGGTGACACCATACTTGTGGATTATCCTGGAATGACAGATGTATTAGAAACTTTACGAAACGACGAAAAATTAAAAATGTTATTCATATGTGATCTAGGGTTAAACAAACAAAACAGTGATTATTTTGTTGATCTGCTCACAGAATTAAGAAAAAAACAAGTTTCTATAACCTATGTAGATCATCATTACGTAGATTCAAAAATTATTGCTAAACTTAAAAAAGTTAAAGTGAAACTAATTCATGATACATCTGAATGTACTTCAGTCCTTGTCTATAATGCATTTAAGAAAAAATTGCCAGAACATTCTATATTTATTGCAGTGTGTGGAGCAATCACAGATTATATGGAAAACAAACCAATAGCTTCAAAACTTTTACAAATATATGATAGACAATTTGCCTTGATAAACGCTACTGTGTTAACTTACAATATAGTAGGACATCAACGTAAACAAGATATTGACTACCTTTATTATTTGGTTGACGAACTGTCAGAATCAAAATTTCCACATGACATTCCAAATACATATGAATTTGCTCAAATTCAAGTCGGAAAACTTGCTGAAATCATATCAAAAGTAAAAGCATCAATGAAAATTTCAAAAAACCTAGGTTATATGGAAGTTCTTGATTCAGGTGCAAGCGGTGCTGCTAACTTTGTACTTGGTTTTTCAGGAAAAGATGTTGCTATTACATACAAAGAACGTGTTGATAAGGGAATATACGCGGTATCTGTACGAGGTTCACCGTCGTGCAAAACTCATCTAGGTAAATTAGTATCTTCTATTGCTTCTAAATTAGGTGGTTCTGGAGGAGGACATGATAAGGCATGTGGAGCTGTTATTCCAAAAGATAAGATCAAACAATTTGTGAGTCAAATGAATTCACATCTTAGCAGTGGATAGACAAAAGTAAATTATTTGTCTATATCTTCTGGGTTATATTGTTCATGATTTGCCCACTAGTTTTATTCAATTTCAGGCAAAAACAGGATGCAGTGTAAATAATTTTACTAGATTTTGTACAGATATTTACAACTGAGAGTGCCTTACCAAATCTAAACTAGATTATAGGTAATTTGTATGAATATGGCTCCACAGAAACTAGAAAAATCTGCCAGCCAATTTGCTACTGATGCGATAAAATATGATTCGCAGGGAGCACGTGGGATGGCGATAACCAATTATCAAAAGGCGTCAGAATCATTGCTCAAATTAATGCGCCTTTATCCGGATAGCAAACTAAACAAAATCTATGCAGTACGTATGAAATCATATCAAGATAGAATAAAAGCACTGCAGAGCACATCATTAACTGATGCTGAACCAGTAGTTAATCCCGCAGCGTCACCGGAAGAGCAGAGAGCAAGTCTTGCAAATCAGACAAAAAATAATTTTGAAGATATGGTAATGAAAGAAAGACCGGATGTTAGATGGGTTGATGTAATTGGTGTGGATGATGCCAAAAACGCCTTACGTGAATCAATAGTTTATCCAACTAAAAGACCAGATTTATTTCCCTTAGGCTGGCCAAGAGGAATTTTATTGTACGGTCCACCTGGTTGTGGTAAAACAATTCTTGCGGCTGCAACTGCACATGAACTTGACGGTTATTTTATTAATGTTGATGGTTCATCCATGATGAGCAAATGGCTAGGTGAGGCAGAAAAAAATGTTTCAAAATTATTTAAAATGGCTCGTGGTTATGCTGAGAGAGAGGGCAAACCTGTAATTTTATTCATTGACGAACTTGATTCACTTTTAGGTGAACGAACAAATGAGATTGGCGGTGAGGTAAGAAGCAGAAATCAATTTTTGACAGAGCTAGATGGAATTAACGGCAAGGGAAAGGATATCAGGTTATACGTAATTGGTGCAACAAACAAACCTTGGAGTCTTGATCATCCATTTTTACGTAGGTTCCAAAAAAGGATCTACGTTTCATTGCCATCGCTTGAAGCCAGAGAAAAACTTTTTGTACTTTACACAAATCCGCTAAAACTAGACGGTAGAGTACGTTCTCACACTTTGGCATCAATTTTTGATGGATATAGCGCAAGTGATATCAAGGATATCTGTCAGGCTGTTCAGCTTAAAGTTGTGAATGAACTGTTCAGTAAATCTGATTACAAAGAACCAGTAGCTGGTGAAAATCCATCCGAACCACGTGACATATCAATGAAGGATTTTAGAGAGACCATATTAAGAAGAAAACCAAGCGTCTCCATGGATATGATTAGGGCATATTACAAGTGGAGCGAACAATTCAAAGCATTATAATTGTAAGATTTATCAAAATTCCACATTGATTATTTTTTACAAAAACTTAAATTCCCTTTTTAGATCACTTTTCGAGGGTTACAATAACCATAAAAGAATCCAAACACGCAAACAAGTTTGGAAAACTGATCTTAAGTGATGGCTCTGTTTTCGATGGAATGGGATTTGGTTATTCTGGATTAACTTTTGGCGAAATTGTATTTAATACAGGAATGGTAGGTTACACCGAAACACTTACAGATCCTTCTTATTCTGGTCAAATTGTTACTCTAACTTATCCACTAGTGGGAAATTATGGTGTTCCTGATCCTACACTCAAAGCGGATGGATTATCCAAGTTTTTTGAATCAGATAAAATTCAGGTTCGTGGTCTAGTAGTTCATGAACTATCCCTACTCGCGAGCCATTGGAATCTTATCATGACCCTTGACGAGTGGTTGTATAATGAAAAAATTCAAGGGATTTCTGGTATTGATACACGAGAATTAACAAAAAAACTAAGGGAATCAGGAGTTATGATGGGCGCATTGGCTGTTTCTGATAGTGAAATAGATGAAAATGATATTAAAAACAAGTTAAAATCTGCACCAAATTATAATCATGAAAAATTCATGAATTCGGTCTCTACTAAGAAAGTGGAGAAATTTGGAAACCAATCACAAAATGTTGTTCTAATTGATACCGGTGCGAAGAATGCAATAATACGAAATATTCATGATATAGGATATAATACTGTGAAAGTTCCGTGGGATACAAGTATTGAAGAAATTCTAAAACATGAACCAAAAGGTGTTGTAATAAGTAATGGTCCGGGGGATCCTGAAAATTGCCTAGAGACTATTTCTACCGCCAAATCATTAATTGAAAAAAATATTCCTACATTAGGAATTTGTCTTGGCGCACAAATTTTGGCAGTAGCAGGCGGTGCTCAAACATACAAACTAAAATATGGACATAGGGGACAAAACAAGCCCTGTGTAAACCTAGATAACAATCAGGTTTATGTTACTAGCCAAAATCACGGTTATTGTATAAATCCAGATTCGTTAAACAACACTGAATTTGATTTATGGTTTTCTAATGTTGACGATAAAACTGTAGAAGGTGTTAAGCATAAAAATAAAAAATGTATTGCAGTTCAATTTCATCCGGAGGCATCACCTGGACCTTACGATTGTAAATTCATTTTTGATGAGCTGAAAAATATCATGGAGGAGGGAAAAACTGGGAAAACATGAGACGTTAGAAAAAATTCTTGTTCTTGGTAGTGGGGCTATTAAAATCGGAGAAGCGGGCGAAAGTCGATAAACCGACCGTCAATTCGACTACTCCGGAAGCCAATGCCTCAAAGCAATCCACGAGGATGGACTCAAGAGCATTCTAATTAATCCAAATATTGCGACGATTCAAACTGACACTAGGTTTGCTGATCAGGTCTATCTTTTGCCAATCACTCCACAGTATGTAGAGTCAATTATTGAAAAAGAAAGACCTGATGGTATTATGTTAAGCTATGGTGGTCAGACTGCACTAAACTGTGGTGTAAAAATTGATGAATCTGGGATACTAAAAAAATACGGCGTTTCAGTTTTGGGTACTCAAATTCCAGGAATTATGGCAACAGAAGACAGACAGAAGTTCAAGGACTCGATGATTAAATGTAATGTACCAATTTTAAAAAGTAAAACAGTTCGTACATTTGATGAGGCAAAAAAAGCAGCAAAAGAATTAGGCTATCCTGTAATCGTTAGAGTAGCATACACACTTGGAGGAAAGGGTGGTGGTGTTGCATTTAATGAGATAGAACTGTATGAAATTACTGGTCGTGGTCTCGCAGCAAGTCTTGTTGGGCAAATACTAGTTGAAGAGTATGTTGGTAATTGGAAACAAATTGAGTATGAAGTTATGCAAGACTATTCAAAAAATAGTGTCATAGTCTGTAATATGGAAAATGTGCTTTCAATGAAGGTTCATACTGGCGATAACATAGTTGTTGCACCATCTCAAACAATAGATAACCACGAATATCATATGTTAAGATCTGCAGCACTACAAGCAACAAAACATGTCGGAATTGTAGGAGAATGTAATATTCAATTTGCATTAGACCAGTCTTCTGATGAGTATGCAGCTATTGAAATCAACCCTAGACTTTCACGTTCTTCTGCTCTGGCAAGTAAGGCTACTGGATATCCATTGGCATACATGTCCGCAAAGATAGGACTTGGCTATTCATTACCAGAATTAGTTAACACTATTACGAAAAAAACTACTGCCTGTTTTGAACCAGCGTTGGACTACATAGTATGCAAACATCCAAGATGGGATTTTACAAAATTTGAACTTGCTAATAGGAGTCTAGGTCCTACAATGAAGTCTGTTGGCGAAGTAATGGCGATTGGGCGAAACTTCGAAGAAGTACTGCAAAAATCAATTAGGATGCTTGATATCGGAAAGGATGGACTTGTTTTAAACCGTCAAAACGGCGAATCGTTTGATGAGGAACAAATTGAGGAACGTCTACAAACTCTTGATGATAATATATTATACTATGTTGTAGCTGCACTCCGTAAAGGCATATCAATTGAAAAAATTTACCGTCTTTCATCAATTGAACCATGGTTCTTAGAAAAAATTAATAACATTGTTGAGATCGAAACAAGATTAAAATCATCACCACTAAATCAAAAACTTTTATCGACTGCAAAAAAATTTGGATTTTCTGATAAGCAGATTGGCCGAGCTGTTAATAAAGAGGAATTGGAAGTAAGAAAAATTAGAAAAGATTTTGGTATTATACCAGCAGTTAAGCAAATTGATACACTAGCAGCAGAGTGGCCCGCAGAAACTAACTATCTCTATCTTACTTATGGTGGAACAGAGAATGATATTTCTATTGCAAGTGTAGATAGGGGAATTATAGTTCTTGGTGCGGGTCCTTACCGAATTGGAAGCAGTGTAGAATTTGACTGGGGAACTGTGAACATGGTTTGGGGTCTTCAGGATGGTGGTCAAAAAAATATTATTGTAGTAAATTGTAACCCTGAAACTGTATCAACGGATTATGATATATGTAATCGACTTTATTTTGAAGAACTTACACTTGAACGAATTTTAGATATATCCGAATTTGAAAAACCAAAAGGTGTTGTGACATCTGTTGGTGGCCAAACGGCAAACAATCTCACACCAAAGTTAGCTGATAGTGGAATTACCCTTATTGGAACAAATGCTGTGGATGTGGATAGGGCTGAAAACCGTTCAAAGTTTAGCCAGGTTTTGGATAGACTTCATATAAGGCAGCCATCTTGGCAAACATTCACCAACATTACTGATGCTAAAAACTTTGCACTGGAGGTTGGTTATCCTGTATTGGTAAGGCCATCATATGTGCTCAGCGGCGCAGCCATGAAGGTAGTTTGGTCACAGACTGGACTTAAAAAATTTGTTGATGAAGCAACAATAGTATCGCCCGATCATCCAGTTGTAATTACAAAGTTTATGCTTGACGCATTAGAAGTTGACGTAGATGGGATTTGTGATGGAAAAAACGTAGCGATTGGCGCAATAGTTGAACACATAGACAGTGCAGGTGTTCATTCCGGCGATGCAATGATGTGTATACCACCTTGGAGATTAAGCAATAAGATTATTGAGAACATTACTGATTCTACAAATACAATTGCTAAAGAATTCAACATTAAAGGACCATTTAATTTACAATTTTTAGTACAAAACGAGCAAGCATATGTCATAGAGTTAAATGTTCGTGCGTCTCGTTCTATGCCATTTGTTTCCAAGTTTATTAAATTAAACATGATTGGCTTGGCTGCGAAGGCAATATTAGGAAAAGATATTCCGAATATACCTCAAGATATGTGGTTGAATACTGGGTTGTACGGCATAAAAGTTCCACAATTTTCTTTCATGCAGCTTGAAGGCGCAGATATTGTATTAGGGGTTGAAATGCAGTCAACAGGTGAGGCAGCATGTTTTGGAAATAGCTTTTATGATGCATTATCAAAGGGATTGACATCCGTTGGTTATAACCTTCCAAAGACTGGTTCAGCACTTATTACAATTGGTGGTATTGAAAATCGAGAAAAATTATTGCAGACGTCGGCGCTTTTAATAAATTTGGGTTTCAAAATTTTTGCAACCGAGACCACAGCAGAATTTTTTGAGAAAGAACTAGGAGATGTTAAAGTTGTCCATAAAATTAGTGAGCCAGAAAGAAAACCAAACATTTCTGATTTGCTTTATGAGAAAAAAATTGATTTTATTATAAATATTCCAAACACATCAACTCTGGAAAAATATGTTGGAATGCTTTATGATGAATATCAAATACGAAGAAAGTCATTAGAATTAGGCATTCCAGTTCTTTCAACTATCGAATTAGCGGAATCATTTGTTAAAACACTAGAGTGGTTACAAAAAAACGAAACATCAAAAGAACCATTAGGATCATACAAAGACGTTAATTAGATTACAGCTGACAGTAATGATTCATTACCTATTATTGTACCATCAAGCGTTACAATTTTGGCCTGTAACACATCTATTTTTTCCAATATAGGCGCAATTGATTTTTTATAGAATTTTTTTTGAGTTGGATAAAAATATCTATTAAATGATGGCAAAATTATTATTTCCAACTTACCTGACTTTGAGGAAAATATTTTCTGCTTTTTACACTTAATTGATACCCACACTCGTTCACCATTAATGAGTGATTCTTCTTGGAAAAAAACAGGATGAACATGACCCATCACAATTGTATTTACCTGCGAAAAATTTTCTGATGGCTTTGTGTGCCCATGAGTTAAAAGAATATCATCAATAATAATTCCCTTTGAACTAGCAAGTGTTATTCCATTTGGAATCAGTTTTTCTATATTTGCATCATGATTTCCTGGAACCAGAATTGTATCAATTAGATTATTAATTCTTTCAAAAAAAGTTGGTACAGTCTCCCATTCTGTTTTTGTTATTGATTTAATTCCAGATTTTACATCACCGAGTAGAATTAACGAATCAGGTTTGGTTTTCTTTATTATCTCTTCAATTTCCTTAGTAATTTCAATCACAGTTTTGTTTTTTCCTAAGAATATGTTGTTTAACGATAGATTACTTTCAAAACCTAAATGCAAATCTGTAATAACTAAACTTTTTTTAGTTCCCTCAATCATGAGTGCAGGATATCCGGGAATAATTTTAGTTTGAACCATTAAAAATATAATTATCCAATTTAATTAAATTCTTGTGAATTTACAATCTGAAAAGATAAATTCGATTTTATCTGAAAAACGTATCAAACTGCATCTTTTTGAACCAAGTAATAGAAAAATTTGGACAGTTGTGGGAACGGAAAAAGAATATTGGTTAGATCCAGATTTGGATTTTTGTTCATGTCCCGGATATTATTTTAACAAATCTGATGGAAAAAATGGATGTTACCATTTAGAGTCATTTAAAATGGCTACGGCTAAAAATAAAATAGAATTAACCACATTTTCAGATGATGAATATGAATCTTTTATCGCTAGTTTGCTTTCTGGCCTATAATGTCATAAATGAGTGATTTTCATTAACAGTTTTTTATGCAAACAAAACCTCTTTCTTGAGAATCCTGAAGACCAAATCTGTTTGGAATAATTCCAACATTGTATTTCATTTCATCATCGTATGGAATATCGAATTGTGTTGTGACAGTAACAGAACCGTTTGGTAAAAGATCTACCACTGATAATTCTTCTATATTACCCGAGTCAGCATATCCAATAAACACTGCATCATATTTTGTTCTATCAATATCATATAGGTGAAACTGCCCACCAGTAAACCTTACAGTTTCAGTACCAATATTATGAGCGGTAATTTGAATTTGAAAATACACTCCTTCAGCTATTTCGCTTGTAGCTAAGCCTTTTATCGCTTCTTTTTTTTCTATCTCAGTATACTCCTTAGTTTTTTCTAGAATTTCATAATTTCCAATATGATTTACATAAAATTCAACATTACCTACTGTTATCGAGCCGCCTGACTCTTCAATTATATCAACAAATTGTTCATCCAAAAACCAATACATTGAAAAACAAATCGAGCCTCCAACGATTCCAAGCATGATTAATGTGCCAATTCCTACCATTTTCTATATTTTGACTAATTTGTAATTCCTTAAAGTTGTTTGCAGATTTTGGTAATCAGATTTAGTTTTTCTTGAAAAGTATGTACATTCTTACTCCTACAATAGATGCCACTGCACCAATCATACATGCGATTAGTAACACCATGCCAAAAGATTCTGTATTTGTATCAATCATTGTTAATTAGATCCAGATTTTCTCCTTTTGCGAAGAAGTTGAGTAATAATAACTAATGCAATAACCACAGCAATTCCTAATCCATAAGGATAGAATGAAGGTTCTGCCATATTTATGAAAAGCATCTCCATCTTTTGAATCTAACTGGATAGATTTTCCAAGTATCTAAATGCTATACTTTACATAGAATTGTTGATGGTAGTTGTTCATGAATGTTGCAATAGTAAAAAGTAATTCCAATATAGAAATTAAAAATATAGAAAAACCACTTGTAGGTCCAGGTGACATACTTGTTAAAATGCGTGCTTGTGGAATTTGTGGTTCTGATGTGGAAAAAGTATTTGGAAAATATGGACAGCCATCTATGAGACTTGGACATGAACCAGCAGGAATAATAACACAAGTTGGTTCAGAAATTTCAAATTTTAGCGTCAGTGATCGTGTATTCACTCATCACCATGTTGCATGTTATTCAGATGATTGTCATGAATGTAGCCATGGCAATGAAACAATGTGTAAAAGATATTATGAATCAAATCTTGAACCTTGCGGACTTGCAGATGAATATGTCGTCCCAGAATGGAATGTAAAGCATGGCGGCGTGTTAAAGATTCCCGATAACATGTCTTTTGAGGAAGCTGCAATGATTGAACCGCTTGCATGTTGTATTAGAGCTTGGAACAAATTTACACGTCAAAAGAATGATAGCGTTGCCATCCTTGGCGTTGGCCCTACTGGAATAATGCATGCATTGCTTGCAAAATTATATGGTTTTGGGAAAATATTTTGCTTAGATTTGAATGATTTCCGATTAGATTTTGCAAAAAAATTTGAAACGATAACAATTCATTCTGATAATCCTAACGCTTTAGAACAAATAAAATCTGAAACTGCAAATCAAGGTGTTGATATTGTTATAGTGTCTACCAGCAATCTTAATGCATTAAAAGATGCCATTAATTTTGTTAGAAAGGGTGGCACAATTGTTATGTTCGGTGTACCAAGCAAGGGTGCAAAAGTTGAACTTGACATGAGTGAATTGTATTCAAAAGGTGTTACAATTGTTAATTCTTATGCAGCATCTGATTTTGATACTAAAGAGGCGCTTGAGAAAATATCAAGTAAACAAATCAACGTGTCACAGCTAATTACGCATAAATATAATTTACAAGAGTGCCAGCAGGCCTTTGTACATGCCAAATCAGGCGATAATGCTATGAAAATAATCATAAATAATTAAGAAAGGCTTAAGAAAGGCTAATTGTTTCTTGTCAAATCGAAGTAAAATGGATTGGGGATTACAAAATAGAATATCTCATATCATTAAACCAAATGATAATCGTGCATTAATGCTAGCTGTTGATCATGGATATTTTCTAGGTCCTACTGAAAAATTAGAGGTTCCTAGAAAAACAACTGCACCATTACTCAAGTACTGTGATTCGATAATGCTTACAAGAGGAGTACAACGAACATCCATCGATCCAAAATCTTCTGTACCAATTGTCTTAAGAGTATCTGGCGGTTCTAGTATTATTGGCGAAGATTTATCAAACGAGCAAATCACTGTGAGCATTAAAGATGCCATTCGGCTTAATGCCTCTGCCTTAGCTATGTCAATTTTTGTCGGCTCAAAATATGAACAGCAAACAATCGTTAACCTTGGTAGATTAGTTAATGAAGCAGAGGAGTACGGTATTCCAGTTCTTGCTGTTACAGCTGTTGGAAAAGAAATTGGGCAAAAGGATGCGCGTTATCTATCTTTAGCATGCAGAATTGCAGCTGAGCAGGGCGCACATATTGTCAAGACATACTATTGTGAAGATTTTGACAAAGTGATAGAATCTTGTCCTGTGCCAATAATTGTGGCTGGTGGCAAAAAAATCGCAGAACGTGACGCGCTTGAATTGACATATAATTCAATTAAAGGCGGGGCTGTAGGAGTTGATATGGGACGAAATATTTGGCAATCTGAAAATCCTGTACCTATGATCCGTGCAGTTCGTGCTATTATACATGGGAATGTAAATGTTGACGAAGCCTATGAATTATACAAAAAGTTTTGCCAACCGAAACCAAAATCACCTAAAGCAGAAAAATAGTACATAAAAAATTAGTTGGAAATTTTATCAAGATGGTAATGCAAAATTTTCCAAGCACCTTCCTTAATTAAAACAAATGTTGCCCTACCGTTAATTGTGATATGCTGACCAGTGAAAGCTTTATTGTCTACCAGCATGCCTTTTTGGTTTAATACAAACGTGACAACTCCTGTACTTCCAAAAATACTGATTTTAACATTTTTTATTTCATAATCATAATCTGAAAAACTTGCAAATTTTAATTCTTCAAGAACAAGTGAATCAGAATAACTTTTCAAACCATATGGTGGAACATCACTAAAACTAGAAAATTCTGGTGAATTAAGCTGAATATTCCCTAACACTGAGAAATCCTTTGTTTTGCCTGTCTCAAAAAAAGTTTGAATTACTTTGAGAACTTCTTCCTTATCTGTCAAAATTACTTTTTCATTTCATTTGATCAGTTTAAGTGTTAATAGAAATTCAAAAAAAAACATTCTCGAATATGAATTCCAGAAACATTAATTAATTCAACAATAGTTGTATATTTTGCTGTATGAATAAAATCAGTAAAACTGGCATTGTAAGTATCCTATTGCTAGTGGATCTGAAGCTGTAAATCTGCAGCCAATTTTTAAAACAATTAAAATTATGGTGTAGGCAATGAGCAATAAAATGGAAATTATGAACGGTGGAAAAGCGCTTATGAAAGCGTTGGAAAAGGAAGGCGTTAAACAAGTCTTTGGCTTACCGGGAGGTGCAAACCTTCCAATGTATGACGAGCTTTACAAAAGTAACATACGTCATATACTAGTCAGGCATGAACAGTCTGCTGCACATATGGCTGATGGTTTCGGCAGAGTTAGTAGAAAACCCGGTGTTTGTTTTGCAACATCGGGACCAGGATCAACAAACCTGTTAACCGGAATTGCAACAGCGCAGGCAGATTCTGCCCCAATGGTTGCAATTACTGGTCAAGTTCCAGTAAAAATGATTGGACGTGACGCATTTCAAGAAAGTGATATAATCGGAATGTCAAACCCATGTGTAAAATATGCATTTCAACCAAGAACACCTGAAGAAATTCCCGAAATGGTAAAAAAAGGATTTTACATTGCAGAAACTGGTAGACCAGGTCCTGTATTACTTGACATACCAAAAGATGTTCAGCAAAATGAAGCAGAAATTACTTTTCCTGAGGAAGTAAGAATCCCTGGTTATCATCCATGGTCTAGTATAGACATCACCGATATTGAAAGAGCTATAAACTTGCTTCTTTCTTCAGAGAAGCCAATAATTTTAGCTGGTGGTGGAACAATAATTTCTTCTGCATTTGCAGAACTACAATCTATTGCTGAAATGCTAATGATTCCAGTTGTTACAACATTCAAGGGTAAAGGATCTTTTCCAGAGAACCATCCACTTTCACTTGGTCCAATTGGAATGCATGGCCACGCTGAAGCTAATAAGATTATGACCGAAGTAGACTGTGTTTTAGCAATTGGAACAAGATTTTCAGATCGTTCTGTTGGAACATTTGAAGAGTTTGAAAGGAATCTGAAAATTATTCATATGGATGTGGATCCTGCGGAGATTGGAAAGAATCAGACAGCACAAGTTGCCGTTGTAGGTGATGTTAAAGCTTCATTACGAATAATGCTCAAACTACTTGTCAAAAAAGCATTTAAAAAATCTGAAGATAACAAATGGCTAAAACATGTTAACGAAGTAAAGGACTATTGGCGCGCAAATCTAAAAATGCATCCTGGCGAAATGTCAGCAGCTAGAATTTTAAGAAAATTAAGAGAAGTACTTCCTAAAGAATCAATTGTTACCACTGAAGTTGGTCAGCATCAAATGTGGGCGTCTCTATTCTTTGATGTAATACATCCTGGCACCTTCTTTAGCTCTACTGGCCTTGGAACAATGGGATGGGGTTTCCCAGCATCGATTGGTGCTAAGGTAGCACGTCCAGATGTACCAGTTTTGGACATAGCTGGCGAAGGCAGTTTTAACATGACGGAAAACTCACTTGCGACATCAGTATTAGATAATATCCCAGTAATTGTTTTTCTTGTAAACAACTTTTCGTTAGGTATGGTTGCGCAATGGCAGCGAACATTCTACGAAAGGCGCATGATTGGGATTGATCTAAAAAATTGTCCAGATTACGTTAAATTAGCAGAATCATACGGTGCACAGGGTATAAGAGCACAATCCCTAGATGAGTTAGAAAAAGCTATCAAGACTGGTCTTAGCAGTGATGTAACAACTGTGATTGACATACCGATAGATCCAGAGGAGGATGTCCTACCATTTGTTGCTCCTGGGACTTCATTAAAGGAAATGATCTTACCATCATAGTGAGTATTATGTGGGCAATAATATCAATCAGAGTTGAAAACAAACCAGGAATCTTGTTCAAGGTTACTCACTTGTTTAGATCTAGAAATTTCAACATTGACAGCTTAACTGTAGGTGTAATGGAAAATCCTGAATTTTCAAAGATGGTAATAACAACTGTCGGTGATGAAAAACAAATTGTTCAGATTGTTAAACAACTTGATAAAATGATTGATACAATAGAAGTCAAAAGATTGGATGAGAAAAAGACTGTGTATAAAGAATTGGTGTTGTTTAAAATTAAATTAAGTGGCTCATCAGACAGTACAGAGATTAATAAATTGGCAAATACATGTGGTGCAAAAATTCATAATGTACAGAAAGATTCGATGATAGTTGAGTTAACAGCTACACCTGATGAAATAAAAGCATTTGAAGAATCGATAAGACCATTTGGTATTTTAGATTCTGCCAGAACTGGGGTAACTGCTTTATAGATGAAGTAAAATGAAAGTTAGAATTTTTGATACTACATTAAGGGATGGGGAACAATCGCCCGGTGTTGCTTTATCACCTGAAAATAAGTTAAACATTGCAAAAAAATTAGACGAATTAGGTGTTGATGCTATAGAGACAGGATTCCCTGTTATCTCAGAAGGCGAACAAAAAGCTATTAAAATGATCACGCAGGCAAATCTATCTGCTGAATTATGTGGTCTTGCTAGAACAAATCAACAGGATATTGACGCAGTGGTTGACTGTGGTTTAAAGTACGTTCATACATTTATCGCAACCTCAGATATTCATCTTCAGTATAAATTACATCTTTCACAAGATCAAGTACTTGAAAAAGCAATCGAGTCAGTCGAATATGCAAAATCACGAGGCTTGCAAGTAGAATTCTCAGCTGAAGATGCAACGCGCACAGATCGTGATTTCTTAAAAAAAATATTTACTGCGGTTACAAAAGCTGGAGCTGATAGAATAGATATACCTGATACCGTTGGATATTCAACACCACAATATATTGCTGAAATCACAAAGGATGCTATTGAGGCAACTAAATTACCAATTAGTATGCATTGTCATAATGATTTTGGGCTTGCAGTTGCTAATGCTATATCTGGAATACAGGCTGGTGCACAGTGTGCACATGTAACAATAAACGGTATTGGTGAGCGTGCAGGTAATGCATCTCTCGAAGAACTTGTGATGGCATTACAATGCTTGAAATTTGATCAATCTTGGGAGACCAACATCAAGACTGAACTTCTTTATGAAATATCCAAATATGTTTCAAAATTATCTGGAATGCCAGTTCAACCTAACAAGGCAATTATCGGTGAAAATGCATTTGGTCACGAATCTGGAATACATACTCATGGAGTTTTGAGCAACCCGCTTACTTACGAGCCAATCAGTCCTGAAATTGTAGGTCGTAACAGATGGTTCCAAGTGGGCAAACATGCAGGCGCTCATGGGATTAGTGCCATGCTTGAAGAATATGGCATACAACCTGATAAGGATCAGTTAAAACAAATTCTTACAAAAGTAAAATTAATTGGTGAAACAGGAAAACATGTTACTGATGTTGAATTAGTGTCAATTGCAAATGAAGTAATGGGCGACTCTAAACTAAAACGTCTAGTGCAGTTAACAGGTTTTTCAGTTTCTACTGGAATTGGTAATATGCCATACGCATTTATAAAATTAAATATTGACGGCAATGAGCATACGGCAACAGATTATGGTGTAGGACCAGTAGATGCATCACTTAATGCAATTCAGAAAATCACGGATACAATTTCAGAAATAAGAATTAAGGATTATAATTTAGCGTCCATATCTGGTGGTTCTAGTGCATTATGTGAGGTAACGGTTAAACTAGAAGATGCTATGCAAAATACTGTTTCTTCAAAGTCCATTGGTGAGGATATTGTCATAACTAGTGTACAGGCTGTTATTGATGGAATGAACAGGATTATGTTAAAAAAATTAGTTAAGCAAAAAAGGCATAATAATTAGTATAGAAAAATGAGCAACAAGTATAACATTTCATTAGTCACAGGTGATGGAATAGGTCCAGAGATATCTGAATCTGCCTTTAGTATTTTGCAAACAATTAATGACGATATGGGCATTAGGTTTGAAATAAAAAAACTTGAAGCAGGTGACGCTGTTTTAAAAAATATTGGTGAAGCATTACCTGCTGAAGCTTTTGAAGCAATAAAAAATTCTGACGCATGCTTAAAGGCACCAGTAGGTGAAAGTGCAAAAGATGTAATAGTATACTTGAGACGTATGTTAGATCTTTATGCAAACATTAGACCTGCAAAGTCATATCCAAACATGCCATCATTGCGCGACGATGTGGATTTAGTAATTGTTAGAGAAAATACTGAGGATTTGTACACTGGAGAAGAATTTGATATTGGTGATGCAGCTGTGGCATTTAGAATCATCTCTGAGAAGGCATCAAAAAGAATTGCAAATTATGCCTTTACAATTGCGAGTAAAAGGAAAATGAAGAAAGTTACATGTGTTCATAAATCGAATGTAATGAAAAAAACTGATGGATTATTTGCTAGCACGTGTTCAAAAGTTGCCAATGATTTTCCGGATGTTAAATTTGAAGAGATGTATGTTGATGCATGTGCGATGAATCTAATTCGTCAGCCTCAGCTATTTGATGTAATTGTTACAACCAATTTGTTTGGTGATATACTTTCTGATGAATCAGCTCAAGTCGTAGGAGGTTTAGGTATGGCGCCTGCTGCAAATATAGGTGATAATTTTGGCTTGTTTGAACCAGTACATGGGGCAGCATTTGATATTGCAGGAAAACAGATTGCAAATCCTACATCATTCATCCTTTCAATCAAAATGATGTTGGATTGGCTTGGGAATAAACATAACGACCAGAAATGTATTGAGGTTGGGCAAAAATTAGAGAGTGTTGTATACGATGTAGTAAAAAATAATATTAAAACAAAAGATATCGGCGGAGATAAAACCACTATGGAATTTACTAAAGAAATTATCTCAAGGCTTTAATCTTTCTGGATCTCTTGGATACAAAATAACTTCTCTTACATTATCTATTCCTAGAATTACCGTCAGTAGCCTTTCTAATCCTAATCCCCAACCTGCATGTGGCGGCATACCCCAATCAAACGCCTGTAGGTGTTCCGAAAATTTTGCAGGGTCAAGATTTTGCTCGCTTAATCTTATTTTGATCTTCTCTGGGTTATGCAGTCTACTACCACCAGATGACAATTCAAGATAACCATATTGCAAATCAAATGACTCGGAAAGTTCAGGATTGTCTTCCTTTTCCATAATGTAAAACGGTTTAAGCTTGATTGGCCAGTCTGTTATAAAATAAAAATCAGGATGGTTTTCTTCTATTATTCTCAAGTGAGAATCTAAAAGGTCGTCTCCAAATTCCAGTTTAGCATCTTTTCTATTTAGCTCTTCTAAAGCTTGTGAGTATGTAATTTTCTTGAACGGGCCATTTGGCATCGTAATTTTATTTCCTATAATTTCTTGTTCCTTTTTACAGTTTTCGGAAACATACTTGAAAGTATTAAGAACAAGATCTTCTAAAACATTCATCACATCAGTGTAATCCATAAATGCAGCTTCGATATCAACGCTAGTAAATTCGCTTAAGTGTCTGCCTGTATGTGATTTTTCTGCTCGATAAAATGATGCTATTTCAAACACTCTTTCTAGACCAATTGTCATCTGTTCCTTATAGAGCTGTGGGCTTTGTGCTAGGTATGCTTGTTTTCCAAAATAATCCAATGAGAATAAATTTGCGCCTCCCTCACTTGCACTACCAATAATTTTAGGCGTAGTAATTTCGGTAAATTTTTTTTCTATGAATATTTTTCTTAATGATGCTAAAACATGATGTCTAATTTTAAAGATTGATGCTGTTTTTTGGTTACGCATATCTAATGCCCTAGAATTTAGCCTATTGTCAATATGGCTTTCCAGCCTACCAAGAGGATCAATTGGTAGAGGATGAACAGCCTTTGCTAGCACGTTAATTTCATCAGCCTTAATTTCACACTCAAAATCTCTAGCTTTCGTATCCTGAATTTTACCAGTAACTCTAACAACACTTTGTCTGGTGATATCGTCAATTGATTTCATTACATCATCCGTAAGTATGATTTGAGTAATACCAGTGACATCGCGCAAAGTAAGAAATGTCATTTTTCCCATTTTTCTTAGATCCTCTACCCAGCCCCCGAGAATCACTTCCTGACCTTTCATATCTGCATTAATATCTTCAATATAGTGAGTTCGATTGATCTTCACTGAAATCATCTTAAATGATGATCCATTGAATATATCCTTTCTTGAAAAAATAAAATGTAGTATGAAGTGTTATCATTATGCCAAAAATAGAAATATCTGATCTGTCTGTTGATTACAAAACTTCACATGGCAACATTCATGCATTAGAAAATGTTGAATTTCAATTGGAAGACGGTGAGTCAATTGGAATCGCAGGTGAGAGTGCTTGCGGAAAGAGTACTTTAGGATTATCGATCATCAGAATGATCCAGGGAGGAAACATAGTTTCAGGAAAAATCACATTTATGGGCGAATCAATTCTTGATATGCCTGAATCCAAATTTGATGAAAGCATACGCTGGAAAGAAATTTCAATGATCTTTCAGGGTGCTATGAATTCACTGGATCCAGTTTTTACAATACAGCAACAATTTGATGAGGTGTTAAAACAACATGGCTTTGATAGTAACGCGGATAAAATTATACGAGATGTTATTCATGCTGTGAATTTGGATTATTCTGTTTTGGAAAAATATCCACATGAACTTAGTGGTGGAATGAAACAAAGAATTGTCATTGCAATGGCGTTGTTGTTAAAACCAAAATTTGTTATAGCTGATGAGCCTACAACTGCACTCGATGTACTCGTCCAAGCAACAATCATCAATTTACTAAAGAACTTAAAAAAGAAGGGTATGTCTCTTATGTTAATTTCACATGATCTTGCAATATTATCTGAGGTGGCTGAAAAAATTGGCATAATGTATGGCGGAAAAATGGTTGAGTTTGGCACATCTTCAGAAATATTTCGTAACCCTAAACATCCATACACGCAAGGACTATTAAATTCAATTCCAACCTTACGCAAAGAAAAAAAACTAAAATTCATTCCTGGCAGCCCGCCTGATTTATCCGCTACTAAACCAGGATGTAGATTTTTTGATAGATGTCCTGAGGCAATGGATAAATGTAAAACTGATCCGCCAAAAATAAAGACAGATTCTGGTTATGTTTTATGTTGGCTTTATGAGTAGGGCTTTACAATTGTAAGCTTACATTACTTTGCTTTTTCCTCACATTCATCAGAACAATATTTTGTTTCTGGTCCTGTTACTAGTCTACCACACTGTGAGCATGTAGAATACATGATTATAATATGAACCGATCATAAAAAAACATATTTTGATCGCAATTGACGACTAGCAATTATTTTTTTTAGAGTTAAATAACGCAGAATGTTGATCGACGTGTGGATCTTTGGGAATTGTTTCCTTTTACTCCTGAAGTTGGTTATCTTGGTTTAACTATTGTCAGTTTCTTTGGTTCACTTATACCGTTTGTACCAATTCCTTCATTTATTTTGGTAGCTACAATGGCGGCGGGAGAACAATTTGACATTCATGTTTTAGTTTTAATTGCAGCTATTACGTCCACTGCTGCTAAGCAGATAATATTTTACGCTAGTTATGGTGGAAGAAAAATTATTTCTGAAAAAACTAAAAAACGAATGAAGCCATTTCAAAAATTAGTCAAGCGATACGGTGCCTCCGCAGCTTTTGTTGCCGCAGCAACTCCCATTCCTGACGATTTAGTTTACATTCCATTAGGATTAGCAAAATACAATCCAAAAAGGTTCTTCGTTGCTACATTACTTGGAAAAATTGTTTTGTATTACGTTATTGTATTAATTTCACATTACACGGGTTTGTCACTTTTAGAACCAATACTTCAGGATATTGAAGATCCATTGCCTGTTTATGTTGGTATTATCATACTGGGTGCAGCAATGACAATTATCGTAGTTCTTCTCCTACGATTAAACTGGGAAAGAATACTTGGTAGGGTTGCTCCATGGACACTAGATGATGATGATGACAATAATCAAAATTAGATCTTATAACTAAAATTCCATAGTTTGTTAATACCTGTCTTTATTCCTATTCTAGGTTTTGCTATAATTTTTGCTGGCTTTTTACCATCAATAATAAACAGAGATGAATTTTTTGTTAGGTCTAGGTTATATTGTTTTAAAGTAATTTGCATTGCTTGAGTTAGTTTCCCAGGTCCATTTGCTAAATTAGAAACAATATCAGTTTTTCTATTTTTTATCATATGTTTAATTCCCTGTTGTGGTTGAATTGCTCGTATTAGAACGGCCCCAGACTTATCTTCTTCTTTTTTTGCAACCACATTAAAACAATAATGCATACCATATGTGAAATAAACATATGCACGTCCTACTTCACCAAACATGACTTTATTTCGTTCAGTTTTTTTTCTAGATGCATGACTAGCCGAGTCATTTTTTCCCTTATATGCTTCAGTTTCTATTATGACTCCAGATAGTACTTGATTTCCAATTTTTCTTACCAATGTTTTTCCTAAAAGATCTTTTGCAACCTGTTTAGTATCGTTCACGTAAAACTTTCTTGGTAAGACCTTCATTTCAATCTGCAGATTTTGTTTTTAGTTTTTGTAACTCTTTCATTAGTTTTCTAATATCGTTTTTGAAAACTTTTCCAAGTTTTTGATTATAAATTGCTGCTGCAGGATGAAAGGTTACAAAATACATGCGATTATCTTTGGAAACAAATTTTCCATGATTCTTTGAAATTTCCTTACCGCCTAAAATTGAGTAATATGATGTACTTCCCAGCAGGCAAATTATTTTTGGATTAATAATCGCAAGCTCACCCTCTAGATAATTACTACACATTATTTTTTCAACATCATTTGGAATTCTGTTTTTAGGTGGCCTGCATTTTACAATATTTGTGATATATACACTGTTTCTTGTCAACCCAACATTTTCCAGTGCATCATCAAGCTTTTTTCCTGCAGTACCAATAAACGGTTCGCCATGAAGATCTTCATTTTTTCCAGGTGCTTCACCAATAAAAACAATATCTGCATTTTGATTTCCTTTTCCAGGAACAGCATTTTTTCTAGTAATGCACAAATCACACTTTTCGCAAGTTTTGACTTTTTCTTGAATTATTTCAAGCAGTAAAGTTTCTTTCATAAATTGTAATGTAAGTTCATATTCTTAATAACTTAATTCATACATTATGGGACTTGTTTACACAGTTCATTATCTAGATTTTTTACCAGAGTCCTGGAAATTGATATCTAATAATCCAACCATTTTTGAGACAACGGTTGATAATGTAGTACTGGATATTCGTGATACCTCACATACAGAGCATAAACTAGTATTCAAAAAGGGTGGTAAGTTAGAATACATGCGTTCTGTTGGAAAATACAGATTAAAATGGAATGATGAAGATCTTGTAAACTAGTTTTTATGTAAAAAATTTAAACTTAATTTCGCTTGCTAAATCACTATGCGTTACTTTTAATATGTATACACCGTCATTTTCCCATCCACCACCACCAGCTATAACGAGTGTTGAAAATTGACCATCTTTTTTGGGATTGATATTTTCTTTCCATATTTTTACACCATCAGTGTTTTCTATTGATAATTCAACTGATTGAGTACTCGCAGACTTGGAATTACCTGAGATAGAAATTATATCAGCCCTTTGGTAGGTAGCTTGATCAACATTTACCAATAATGGTTCAGTTATTGTTACACTTACAGCGGAATCAGTTGTACCTGTTTGGTTAATTGCTGTAAATCCTACAATTACAATAATAGCAATTGCCGCAGCTACACCAGCAAGAACACCTAATTTTTTATTAGATAAAAAGCTAAATGCGACATTACTTTTTGAATCTGAACTACTGGTAGCAGGTTTTGGCTGTAATTCAATTTTGGTATCTGATTGCTGGCGAGGTAATGGTTTGGCAAATGGTTTGTTTTTTAGGTACATAGTAATTAATGATTCAACATAATTTTTGTTATCAGTAGTAATGAAATTATCATGTCTAACTGTGTCTCTAATCTCTCTTAGTTTTTTTACATCTCCATGGCGATATCTGATCAAATCATCGAGATCGGTTAGAAACGTCAATAAATCACTCTATTTTCTCTGTTTAATTAAAATTCACTATTGATCCTTAGTATAATGGAACTCAAAACTATTAATCATCTAAAATTCATGAAACTGTTTTATGGTTTTTGGGTTTGATTTCAAAAATGTGATGTATTTTCTTAACTGCCTAATTGTTTTGGGATTTAAATGATGTTCTAACCCTTCAGTATCTTGATTAGCAATTTCTTTACCAATATTCAAAATCTCAAAAAATTCTAATAACGTACTGTGTTTCCGGCGAATTGTATCAGCAACCTGTTTGCCCATGTCAGTTAAATTAATACCGTGATATTTTTCATATTCAAGATATTTTTTTTCATCCAGTTTTTGAAGCATCTTGGTAACACTTGGTGGACTTACATTCATAAATCTGGAAATATCTAACGCAGTTGCATATCCTTTTAATTCTACTAATTCTGCAATTACTTCCAGATAATCTTCCTCTCTTGTTGTACTTGATACTTTTTTAGTTATATGTGCAGCCTTGATAGATTCTAATCTTTTACTAATTTTTTTCAACCCTAATAACTAAATTATTCTAGTATAATTCAGTGTCTTTCGTTAATTAATGAAATTCTATATACAGTCATGTGTGTAATAGTTTTTTGACCTATGATTGACAGAACTTTACATCCGTATTTATCTAATTTTGTTTTATTATCAGATATGAAGGATCCTTTACAAAAGCATATCGAGAAATTGAAAATAATGAAGGAATCAGCCAAGAGGCGCAGTGAATTGTATTCGGGTATTGTAAAATTAAATGATGAAAACACGACACGTTCTTTGAGAGCCTTAACCAAGGCATCTGCTCCAGGTAAAAAGATTCAAAAAATTGGATTCATCATGTTTTGGATTCCTGAACCAACTGGTATTACATGTGCTGTTGGGGGGCCAATGATATTAGCTGGTAAATATCTTGAGAAAGTTTACAACGGTGCAAAGATATCAGATGTTGGTGACCATACCAAAGATACTTTTTCTACCATTCGTGATTTCAAAAACTCTATGATGTGACATTTCTTTTAGTTTTTAAGCGCATTATTATCATCTTAATTTATGCCAACAAGAGCCGGAGTTTTAATTCCTCTTGTGGTGGCTGCAGTTATTATTGGCATAGCTGGGATGCTTACAATTCCAACTGATGTTAAGCTTGAGTATGTTGAATTTCCACGTGGCACAATCAAAGTTGATGATAAAATCTTGGAGGTACAAATTGCAGATACTGATTCATTAAGAGTAAGAGGATTGATGTTCCAAGATGAACTTCCATATAATGAGGGAATGCTGTTTGTTTTTGAAGGATCTGAAACACGCCCTATGTGGATGTTGAACATGCAGTTCAATTTAGATGTAATTTGGTTTGATGAAAATGCGAATGTTGTTGCAATTGAGAAAAATATTCCACAGTGTATAACAACTGTTGAAGTTGTAGCATGCAGAGAAAACGGCGTTTCAGGTGATAATGCTAAATACGTGTTAGAAGTCACTGCCGGGTTTGTTGACAAATTCAATATAACGGAAAACTCCAAAATGGAAATAATATCGATATAACATGCTAGAAGAACTTTGGTTAATTCCGCTTGGGTTTATTGCGGGAATATTAGGATCAATAATAGGTCTGGGTGGCGGGATAATTATTGTCCCAGTATTGACATTCATGGGATTTTCTCCTACACTAGCTGTAAGCAACAGCCTATTTGCTGTGTTTAGTAATTCTGTCGCGTCAACAACTATGTACGCTAGACAAAAACGGATAGAACTTTCACTTGGTTGGAAGCTTGGCTTAATGGCTGTTCCTGGCACAATACTTGGGGCATTCGTATCTTCTGAGATATCTCCAGACATTTTCAAAATTTTGTTTGCACTGATTCTTATTTCTTCAGCGTCATACATATTTCTCAAAAGAAAAATTGAGGAAAAACCCATAGACGTATCTCGTCTTTTGCTTGTTTTCTCAGCGGGTGCTAGTTTCTTTGCGGGAATAATATCAAGTCTATTTGGTATTGGAGGTGGCCTAATCTTCGTACCATTGATGGTCGTCGCACTTGGTATCTCAATGAAGCGCGCAGCACCTACTTCGCAGTTCATCCTGATGTTCGCATCTTTTTCTGGATTGATTGTTCATTCCATGCTGGGTCATCCTGACTATTATCAGGCATTGTTGTTGTCGATCGGCGCATTTGCTGGAGGAATTCTAGGTGCCAGATTGTCACTTGAGATAAAGGAAAACAAATTGAAGATTATAGTAATCATTGTGCTTATCGCAGCAGCAATTAAGCTGATTATAGATTCTACTGGTATTTTCTAATACTATCTTGTCTCGTCTGGGCAGAAAATTACTTCCGAACTTGATGCTGCTTCGTCTGACACCAAGTAGTTAATAGTATTTACAATATTCTCATCATTGGGTTCCTTCCCATCAACAGTTCCAGGCAAAATTAAGAAGACCCTGACATTTGATTTCAGTACATCACTCAATTCCTGATTGACAGTAGTCACAAATGGTCTAAGGAGACCTCTGAAAACTTCAACCTTTGCCCTTTCATGCCCGCTAATTTTTTTGCCAGCGGGAAGGGCGGGACCAATAATAACAATTCTTCCCTTTGCGTCTTTGAATTTTCTTGGGTCATCTGAACCGCCGGGGACGAAATCATTCAAGGCATGTTGTGTCCATTTGGCAGGCGTGTTAATGAATTGGTCAACTAGTTTATCCCATTCATCTCTGGATAATTCAGTTAATTTGGAAAAATCTGGAAGATTACCAGTGATATGAATAGCTAAATCAAAATCATTAGAAGTCTCTAACTGCCCACCTTTCTCTTCTATCATTGATGTAATACTGGAATACCATGAACTTACACTTTGTTCGCTTGGTGACATACCACCAAAGAGAACTCGTTTTCCATTCAAGTTATTTTTCTCAGCTTTAGGAACAGATGATCTAATGTGTGGCTTGACAGGATAGAAGACTCTGTCACCAGGAATTATTTTTCCATTGAGAATTTTTGCCTGTTCGTCATCTGCAAGAGTTAGAACTGTTGTGGCAACCTGTTCTTGAGATAAAAATTGCTGATCTGGAATCATCGTTGATGTATTCTTTTGAATTTTTTCTGCAATGGTTTTGACTTTATCTAGTAAATTGGTAAGTGTAGTTTCCTCCTTGCCTAACTTTTCTGCAGCTGATTTTATTCCAGCCTTTATAGTTTCATCATCTTCTCCTAGCAATCCAACAATTTCATTATTTGCGGCTTCAACTTCACTTGGTGATAGGTCTTCAAAACCACTTACACGTAGAAATTCTGATGCAGCCTTTGGATAAACTGTCTTGTAAATTCTATCCGAATGGACTGGACCAGGGTTAGTTCCAATCGACATTACTCCCTTTTCTAGAAGCTCCCATGACATTGCCTCTACAAGCCTGTTTTTTGCTCCCTGAGATGCGGTATACGGACTTCGGAATCTGTATGGTCTTTGTTCCAACGGTCTTTCTTCCGCAAAAAATGTTGAAATTGTAATAATTTTTGCTCCTTTTTTCATAACTTTTAGTGCCTGAACTGAAGTCCAAAAAGTTCCAGTCAGATGAATATCTACTGTGCTTCTAAAATCATCCAGCGGCGCATGCACAAAACATGTTACAGGACCTGACACTCCAGCATTGTTTACAACAACATCCAGATTTACATTTTCACTTTTTAATGCATCAAACATACCAGTAACAGCTTTTTCGTCGCTAACGTCTACCCCAGCAAAAATTTTGACGGTAGCGTTACTTTGTTTGTCTTTGATAATTTCCTCTAGCATTTCTGCAGTTTCCTCTAACGGTTCCTTTCTTCTTCCTAGTATTATGGCACTTGCACCATTTTCCACAAATTTCTTTGTAATGGCTTGTCCAATTCCAGTGCCACTTCCAGTGACTAGTATAGTTTTATTTTGGAACTTTAGCATGAGATCAAAAATTAGTTTTTCATGTATTTATTTGGTTGCTAATTTCTAATCCAAGGCAACAAGAAATGTTAAATTATGTGCTAAAATCAAGTACGGCATGGAAGATTCTGAACCTGAAACTATTGTAATAAAAAATTGGCCTGAAAAATTTTCTGATATTTTAAATGAGATTGGTGTTAGTGCGACACCTAATGAGATAGGTGAAGGGGAAGTTGAGAAGGGAGATTACTACAGCAGGTGTTTCTCACAAACTACTAGAATGGTTACCAATAAGGGCTCGTTGAAAATTTCTGGCACAAACATTGATGCAGTGCAAATAATACAGAAGGGATAAAATGCAAGATCCAAATCCACTTCCATGGGGCGCTCAGGATAGATTTCAAGCACACTTTATTGTACAACAGGATCCTGGAGATAAGGTAATTCAGTTCACTGCTAGAACTAGACTGAAAACTACAGGTCATTTTGGTTCAAAAAAACTAATTGGTGTAACATGGGAAGGTGGAAAACTAGCTGAAGAGCTAAACACTGATTCATCATTAAATGAAATGATCACAAAGCAATCAATCAATGACGCAACAATTTTTGTTGATCCTACAGATAATGGTATACGGATTTACGGAAAATGGAAAAGCAGTTACGATTTCGGTATTTCAAAGGAATTATTTGAGATTTACAACAAGATTGCAGGTTACATAAAGAAGATTCACTAAGCTCTCCACCAGTCAAGTGCTAAATAATCAATTTTATCTTTATCACGTGGTATGGCTAGAATGAATTGCTTCTTAACACTGCTAGCTAGTCTGCCTGCTAACACTACGGCAGTAGAAGAAATGTCATCATTTTTGTTGTAAACCTGTACTAAATATGGTGCATGATCAATGCCTGGTCCTTTTTGGTATACTGCAAAGTCACAACCAAATTTTATTCCAGGATTAATAACATATCCCTTTTCTCGAAAATCTTTGTACACTTGAAATTTCTTGTCGAAATTATGATATTCCTTTCTGCAAATTTTAATTAAAGTGTCTAAAGAAACTTTCTTTCCATTTTTGGTGATCTTAATTTTTGAAATTTCTTGAAGGTAGCATCCCTCAATAAGATCTAAAATTAGTGGAACGTTGATGTCATTTACATTTGGCTTTGGAATCCCTATCGGTTTTCCAAAATAACCATTGGCAAATAAATTTCTAGATTCTTGTATATTCCAAACAACAATTCTGTTTTCTAATAGTTCGCCTTTCAAGTCAAAGACTTAGTGCCAATAAAATGAACGAGTCGGAAACTTCCTGGCATTTATCAGCCATTTCTTCTATCAATTCAATGACATCTTTCATTAACAGTAATTCTTTGGTGTCATGAATTTCATTTAGAGCTTTAATTTCCATAATACGGTATTTGGTATCAATATCACGCTCAATTTTTTGTGTTTCTTGAGCAAGTTCAATAGATTTAGAAGAATCAACGTTTAAGCTTCTGATAATTTCATTTAATTTGTATATTTCATCAACCACAAGTTCAATAAGTTCAGTCAAGTCTTTATCTAGGTTTGAAGTTTTCATTGTTGAAACTTTGATGTTTGAAAGTTTGAAGGAAATTCCAGTTATATAACCACTAATTTCATCCATTGTATAAGCAGTGTTTAGAATATTATCCCTGTTCAAAATCAAACCACCAACATCCGCTACATCCCTTGTAATTTTGCGTCTAAGATTTTCTACTTCATCTTCAATACTTGAAATTTGTTCAAGGGCAATTTTTATCCCTGCTTTATCTTTTTTTACCAACATTTTTGGCAGTGTTGAAAGTACTCTACCTGCATTAAGAATTCTGTTTATCTCATCTTGTAAAACAGCCAAAGCTTTCCTTTTTGCTTGAACTTCTAATTCCCCGCTATACATGATGAATAATTAACTAAATTACCGCTTTCTAATTTATATCATGCTTTTCTAGGGCGAATGTTCATATTTCTTGATTGATTTTAGATTGTCTCTTATACAATGCTAACACTTCTTCAACTGTAGAAGCATCCTCAACTGCTTTTTCATATCTAATTTTTCCTGTGAATTTTGGAAATCTTAAGGCAAATCCACTACTTTTTCTAATTAAATCCAAGCCAGTTTTATGAATAGGGCTTAAAGTTATTTCTGATCCAACAATTTCTAAAACTAATTTAGGTTCGAACCAAACATCCGCTTCCATTTCACTTACAATTCTAGAATTTTTTTTGAGTGTGACATTGTTGGAGAGAATTTGGTACAATTGATCCAAACTTTCATCAGTAAAACCTGTACCAACTTTACAGATACTAGGAAAATTATCCTTTTCCGGATTATATGTCGCTAATAGTAACGTGCCATATAGGCCTGTTCTTCGACCCCTTCCAAAGTATGCACCTATAACAATTAAATCAAAACTGTCACCTAGTTCGTTTCTATATTCACGTTTTAGCTTTAGCCAATTACTGCCTCTTGTTCCAGCACGATATGGCGCACTAGGAGTTTTTAGCATCAATCCTTCACAACCAGCATTAATAGAATTTTCTAGAAAATCCCCAACCTCATTTTCATTTTTAACCAACAACATAGGTACAAGTTTTGAAAAGTTATCTTCATTAACTAGTTTTTCTAAAATTTTTCTTCTTTCAGAATACTCTAAATTTAAACAATCTTTATTATCAAAATACAGTACATCAAAAAAATTAACTGTGATTGGATATTGTGAAACGGCTTCATCCAGTTTGTATTTTCTTCTTCTATGCATCAGTTCTTGAAATGGTAAGAAGTCACCAGTGTTTTCGTTAATAGGAACTATTTCTGCCTCAAAAATTCCTTCATTTACATTTAGAGATTTTCCAATATTCTCTACAATATCTGGATAATACTGTGTAATATTTTCTAACCTGCGTGAAAATAAAATTATCTTATCAGATTGTTTATGGATTTGCACACGCTCTCCATCTAGTTTGTATTCTGCCGCAAACTGTTCTGGCATTTTTTTAATAACGTCTTTCTCGCTTTGAACTCGATCTGCTAGCATGGGTCGTATTGGGCTAAATAATGAAATTTTAAATTTTTTTATTTCATCAATTCCATCTGTCGCAACTATTAGGGATACTTTTCCTAAATCACTTGAAACATTGTATGCATTTTCTATTTGCTCTCTATTCTCTTTTTTTCCAGTAAATGCAATGGCAAGTGCATCCATGACAGTATTTTCCGCTATTCCTAAGCGCAATGTACCTAACAAAATTTTTAACACAAATTTTGCTTCTAACGGGGTTGCATCATTTAGCAAACTTGAAATGTATTTCATTTTCAAGTCTTGCGAGCCTTTACCCTCCAACTTTGCAATCTTGAATAAAGTTTCATAAACTCTTTCTACAGTAATTTTTTCTGCTGTAAATGTAGTTTGGGTTTTTATTTTTAGCATGTTTGATGCAGTTAGACCCAGATCACCACACTCTCTATAATCATCTTCAATTTTTTTAATTGGTAAACCAGCAGATTTTGAAATAGCGCGAATTGCAAGTTTTTCAGCAATTCCTAATTCTACACCCTCGAAATTAGGTCTAATAATTCCCTGTAAAAGGTACACAGCATTTGGGATTATTTTTTTTGGCGTTTTTTTTAATAATTCAACTAAAATATTTGTGAGTTCAATGCGCTTTGTTGTATTTTCCATTTTTTCAAAGATTTCAGCAACTATTGAGAAATCCATCAGGTTTTTTTTGTATGCTCAAGTAATAAATTTGAAGCTGAGATTATATGCCGGAATTGACATATAATGAAAACTATGTTGGTGGAGCTAGATGTATTTGAAAATTATTTTTCTGGGTGAATTTTTCTGTTTTGTTACCATAGCAAAACTGTGTAATGGGTATGATTTTTTATAAAACTTCATGAAGCTCCATGTTACATCATGATTCTTAAATTCAGTTCTCAATCCATCTATCCGTGATTCTTTTCCAAATATGTCAAAAACTATAACTTGGTATTGTTTTGGAATTTTATGTGGTCTTGCTTTAAGCAACCATGCAAGAGTAAATAAAAATACCATTCCAAGTATTACTACTCCTCCAGCATCTTTGAAAAATGACCAAATTATATCACGAACTGTTTGACTGAATAATACAAAAACAAAATTCGAGAAAGCTATTACGGAAATGTATGTTATAGCAAATGGTTTTAGATTACCAAACAATTTAGATACTTGCATAAATTTACATTATCTTAATTTCATTTAACCTTTTTTAATTCATTTAATCCGGATCTTCATAAGATTCCTTTCTTTGATCATTTTGTGGTTGAGCTTGGACGGGTTTCATTTTACTATGTAAAACATCCATTATAGCTTTGTATCCTTCTGCATATTCTAACTCAGATGGTACAAGCGTTGCTGGGTGGATAAATCCTTGGCTTCTCATTGCTAATGCTTTCTTTGTAGCAATCTCACGTATGTAATCCCAATCTGGTGTCGAAAAGCCATCAAATGGACCTGTTAATTTACCATTGTGCATGCTGAAAACCAATGCTTCAACAATTGGAATACAAAAGTTGATTGTTGCAGCTGAATTGATCTTAACTGGCATTAAAGGCATGTTATGACTACCTCGCGTATTTCCAGCTACGTAATGCGGATTGTTGAATACACTTCCAGCCTCTTCGGTTGCAGGAAAGTTTTTTTGTGTTCTAATAATGCATATTGGATCATCCTTACCAACATACATACCAGCTATGTTATGCAGTCTGTCAGTCGAAGCATCTAATATCGGTTCACCATCTTTTGAATAAACTGAATCAACGACGTAACGGCCAGGATACATAAGCGCAGCTTCAATTATTGGTTTGTCTTCCCACAAAGAAAGATTTGCAATTTTACCCTCCTCAACATCCATGATGTTAATGTTAACACCTTTAGCAAGTGATTTGTTCACTATTAGTCCTGTATTGCTTAGTGCATCAACAAACAACTTATAGATCGGATAATTGAAAGCACCAGGTTCAGTTTTATCAGCAGCAAAGACAGTGAACACCTCGTTTGGTCTTTCATCAAACTCCATTTCGGCCACACCAGGTCCCATTCCTTTGATATTACCTGAAAAAGAATCCTTTAGCAGATCCTGCCCAGCACCATACAGTCCTTCTTCCTTGGCAACCTTTGTACCAGCCATAAAAGCATTCCACGCAAGCTGATGAATTTCTTTATTATCAATTCCTTTAGTGTGAGTCATAACAATGTGAGAATCATCTCCACAATATCCAATATAATGATCAATTAACAAGTCTCCAGCATCTTTTACCGTTTTTCTTATTGCGTTAAGAAGTCCATCACTTGGTAGTGTATGACCACCTATTCCACCTACATCAGCTTTGATCACTGATACGGTTATTCTCATGAATTTTTCTAACTGCAACTTTGATTTATAGTATATGAAATTTCATAAAGTATTTCAAAGAACAAAGAGCAAAAAATCAAACCAACAGTTGTAAAAAAACGAAAGGGTAATAAAGCCAATTTCACTTTGAGTTCGATATGGCAGAGAAAGATCACTTGAACATGATAATTACTGGTCATATTGATAATGGTAAGTCAACTACTATGGGTCATTTTTTGTTGGATCTTGGTGTAATCGACGAAAGAACAATAGCTTCCCATGCTAAAGAATCAGAAGAAACCGGTAAGGGTGATTCTTTCAAATATGCTTGGGTTATGGATACCATTAAGGATGAAAGAGCAAGAGGTATTACAATCGATTTAGCTTTTCAAAAATTTGAAACTCCAAAATTTTTCTTCACATTAATTGATGCACCTGGTCACAGAGATTTTGTAAAAAACATGATTACTGGTGCATCTGAGGCAGACTGTGCTGTTTTGGTTCTGTCAGCAAAAGAAGGTGAAACAGATACTGCAGTAGCACCTGGCGGTCAAGCCAGAGAACATGCCTTTTTATTAAAAACACTTGGCGTAAAGCAAATAATTGTTGCAATTAACAAGATGGACGATAGTAAATTTTCTGAAGATGCTTTCAATAAAGCAAAGCAAAAAGGTGAACAACTTGTAAAATCAGTCGGTTATAAGATTGAGGATGTGCCATTCGTTCCAGTTTCTGGATGGACAGGAGAGAATCTTGTAAAAAAGTCTGAAAATATGCCATGGTATAAGGGCAAAACTCTTTTGGAAACATTTGATGACTTCAAAATACCTGAGAAACCAATAGGTAAGCCTTTACGTTTGCCAATACAAGATGTTTATTCAATTACTGGTGTTGGTACTGTTCCAGTTGGACGTGTTGAAACTGGAACAATGAAACCAAATGATAAAATTATTGTTATGCCATCTGGATCTACAGGCGAAGTAAAATCTATAGAAACACATCACCAAGAAATGCCATCAGCATCAGCCGGTGACAATATTGGTTTTAACTTGAGAGGTATTGAGAAAAAGGATATTAAAAGAGGTGACGTTCTTGGACATCCTGATAACCCACCTAAAGTTGCTACAGAGTTTAGAGCACAAATCATTGTAATTCATCATCCAACAGCACTTGCTCCTGGATATACACCTGTTATGCACTGTCATACTGCACAGGTAGCTGCAACAATAACTGCCTTTGAAGCTAAAATAAATCCTGCAACCGGTGCAACAGAGGAAGAAAATCCAAAATTCCTTAAGGTGGGCGATTCTGCAATTGTTAGAATTACACCAGTTAGACCAACATGTATTGAAACGTTCGAAGAGTTTCCAGAAATGGGACGATTTGCGTTACGAGATATGGGTTCTACAATAGCAGCTGGTGTAGTTAAAGAAATTACTCAAGAACATAAAGCATGAGTCTGGGAAATGGCTCAGCCTGCTCGCGTTAAACTAACAAGCATAAGTTTAAAAAAATTAGTTGGTGTGTGCACTGAAATTATGAATATAGGCACAAAGACGGGTGTTAAAGTCAAAGGTCCCATCCCACTTCCTGTGAAACGGCTAAACGTTGTTACTAGAAAATCTCCATGTGGCAGCGGCACGGAAACTTATGAAAAATGGGAAATGAAAATACACAGACGAATTATTGATATTAGTGCTGATGATAAAACAATTCGCCAACTCATGAGATTAAAAATTCCTGATAATGTTTATATCGAATTATCTCTTACCTAGCCAGACTTTTTATTATGGATTTAGAGTGTGATGTTATGGTTGATGAATCTAACATTGAAACGAATGATGATGGTCCTACCGATAATGTTACAGAAACTGAAAAATTTGATGTTATTTACGCTTGTTTAAGGTGTAATACAAAAGTAAGCAGTTCTGAATTAAATAGACTCCCAGAAATAAAATGCATTTGCGGATTCAGAGTTTTTACCAAAGTAAGACCACCAATTGTCAAAACTGTAAAAGCGATATAGAACTATCTATCAATTTTATACGAGTGTTTTTTCTTAAGATGGTCACGCATTTCTAACATACTATGGAAATTTTCGTTACATTCCTTACAATCGTATGGTGAATCCTTGAAATGAGTTATTTCTTGGTGGTGCATAAGATCTTTGTGTTGCGAAAATTTTTTCTGGCATAGTTCACATTGAAATTTTTTAAAGAATATCATTTTCTATCTATCTGTGATTTTTGATTATCCCAGCAGTTTTTACATAAATGTCCCTTTATTTTCCAATGTTTTTTTGCATTGTATCTGATAAAACCAAGTTTGCTACCACAAACACTACAAAAATCTCTTTTTTTGTTAAAATCCAACTCCTTTTCATCAAAGCATTTTTTGCAAAGTAAGCCTTCCATGTCCCATTGTAGCCGTGGTTCCCACAAATCAGTAACTTTGCTTTTTACTCCACAGCTAATACATTTTTTTATTATAGACGCATCATAAGATTCCTGCATTTTATCTAAATAACAATCACTACATAGTGGAGATTTTACACCCCATTCTCTTTTCGCCTTATTTTTATGAGTAATTTGTTTGTTGCAAATAGTACAATGTGCTGGTTTGCGACTAAAAATACCCATATGCATCTTATTTTTTAAAAATATAATATTCTTTGCAGTTAACTTTAATCATAGAAAAATTGATTTTAGAAAATTATACTATTATTAAATCTCGTTTAGGATTTTTTCAACTGCCTGACTAGCGTTTATTATACCACGTTTTTTGGCATATTTTTCGATCAATTTGTATTGTTCTAAATCACAACAGATTGGCATTGTTCTTTTTGTCATATCCAAACATATTTTTTTTAATTAATATCCTTTACTCTTTGAGTATTTCAAAAAGTATTAGATAGGCAACAAAGAATTTCTATTGTGAAAAAACGTCAGATCTTAGTAATTGGTAATAATGATAATGGTTGTACGCCAGAATCAGAAAAACTTGCGTATGATGTTGGATCAGAAGTCGCAAAATCCAACTCCGTTTTGATAACTGGTGGACTTGGTGGAGTGATGCGTGCAGCATGCCGTGGTGCACAAGAATCTGGCGGCACAACTGTCGGAATAATTCCTCAAGATGATTCGTCTCATGCAAACGAATTCTGTGACATAGTAATTCCTTCTGGCATGGGTCTTACACGTGATTTTTTGAATGCACTTTCAGCAGATGGTGTTATAGTTATTGGAGGTGGTTCTGGGACATTATCAGAAATTTGTGCCGCATATATGTACAAAAAACCTATTGTTGCACTAAAAAATTCTGGTGGAATTGCATCAAAATATGCCGACGGATATTTAGACCACAGAAAAAATGTGAAAATTGTTGGCGTTGAAACTCCTCAACAAGCAATAAAATACATTTTAGAACAGATTAACACATAGATAATAAAAGAGGATCAGGTTCATAAAACGTACCATGTTTATTAGATAATTTTTTTAACTCTTCTACAATTTTTTGCATGCCTATTTCTTTTGCAGTATCAAATAATGGTTTTTTCAGTCCAAGTCCTAGGTTTGCAGCCTTTTCAATCTCATCAATATCACTAGCATTGTTTGTGACAAGCCATGCTGCATTATTCAGAATGTTTGCAATGATTTGCACAGGATCACATTTTTGGGCTAATTCCTCTGAAAGCGGTATTCTTTCATATTTATCATCAGAATATTTGTAGAAACCTTCACCACTTTTTTGTCCCAGTTTTTTTTCATTGAACAGTTGCTCAATAGTTGGGTGTGGCAAAATTACTTTTTTATCTCTCGTATGCATTTCTACAGTTGCCTTATGAATAACATCCAATCCTGTAAAGTCAGCCAATTCAAAGATACCCATTGGGAATCCAAGTCTGAATTTCACCGCAGAGTCAAGTTCAGTTTGTTGGATTTTTTGTCTTTCCATTACATAGCAGGCTTCGTGAACAAGTGGTATGAAAAGCCTGTTCACAATAAACCCCGGGACATCCTTTCTACAAGTAACAGGTATCTTGTTAACAGATTTCACGAAATTAATTATAAGTTCAGTAATATCATTTGAAGTTTCTTGTCCAGGTATTACTTCAACTAGCTTCATTAGTAGTGGTGGATTGAAAAAGTGTATTCCAATAAATTTTTTCGGTCTAGAGATCGTATTTGCAATTTCTGTTATGGGTAGTGTACTGGTGTTTGATGCAAAAACAACCTGATCACCAGCGATCTTATCCAGTTCTGCATATACCTTTTTTTTAAGATCCATTATCTCTGGAACTGCTTCTATTACTAAATCACAATTATGAACAGCATCCTTCAAATCAATTATTGGTTTGATTCTTGAAAATATTTCATCTCGTTCATTTTCAGAAATTTTTTCTTTTGAGACAAGCTTATCCAAACTCCATTTTATTTTTTCCATTGCTTTGTCTAAGAATTGTTGTTCAATATCTCTGAGCACTACATTATAACCGGCCATTGCAGAAACTTGAGCTATTCCATGACCCATTATTCCGGAACCTAATACAGTAATGTTTTTAATTTCCATACCGTCCAAGAAAATTGATATCCTTTATAATATGTTTCATGATTACGAAAAATATGGGTATGTTTGGTAAAAAAGCTAAGAATGAAACAAAATGTGATGTTTGTGATTTAGAATTACCAACTCCTGAACGATTAGAACGACATAAAAAAAAGGCACATGGTAATGTTCCAGAAAAAAAAATGGATGATTCTGGAGGCAATATAGGCGAAGGTGGCTTGTGGTAGTTTATTTAGTGTAAAAAAATTGGTAGATAATTATGGAGGAGATGAAAGATTCAAAAAAATATGGGCTTATGTTTCTCTTCATATTTATTGCAGCTTTCATAATCATGGCAACTCTCCTATTCCCATTTTGGAATTTAATTCGAGAAGATGTTTATGAAGAAGTTGAAATCATGGGAAAATGGTCTACATGGTATGGCACTATGTGCAGTGTGGACACTTCAGATAATATTCCTAAAACAATCGATAACTGTGATAAGGAAATAGGTGATATTGTTACTATAAAATATGGCAAGGACCTTGCATATGCAGAAATTGTTAATCCATAGCGATTCACTTTATACTTTATTCCTGTTTAACTAGAACATGGATTGTATTTTTTGTAAAATTGCTAAAAAGGAAATTCCATCTAAAATAATCACAGAAACCAACAAGTCTATTGCATTTTTAGACGCATTTCCATTATCACGAGGACATACATTGGTAATTCCAAAATGCCATTACGAAAAAGTTCAAGATATGACAGATATGGATAATACTGACTTGTTTAACACTGTGCACAAAGTAATTTCCAAAGTGGATAAACTTACAGGCGCCACACTGTTAGCAATACATAACGGTAAAGACAGCGGGCAAGAAATACCACACGTTCACGTCCATCTAATACCACGCCAGTCATCTGATCATGCGGGTCCTGTACATAGTATGTTTAAAGATAGACCAAAACTCTCCGATGAAGAATTAGATGAATTGTATGCTAAAATAAAGAGCAGTTAATTAGCGCGGATAGATTTTTCTTCCAGATTTTTTCTCGTTAACTTGAATTGCCTTTGTGGGACATGTTTCAGCAGCATCCATTATTTTTCCCTCTGATGCGCCATGTTGGTTATGAACTTGTGATTTGGGATTCATCATGACATTTTTATCAACAACAAAAACATTTGGTGCAATAGTTTCACAACTACAACAACCAATGCATAAACTCTTGTCTACGTCTACGTCTAAATCATGTTTAAATACATTTGCTTGATTATCCTGGTATTTCTTTTTGGGTTTTGGATTAACATTTTCTTGGCTCTCATCCCAAAACGCTTTTCCAAGGTCATTCTTTTCAGATTTTTTCTTGGTTCTAAGTTCATAATCTTTCCAAAATGTTGTTTCATATTGTCGCCAAAAGTTTTCATCCATTTCAAAATCTTTTGTAAATCTACTCCAATCTTCCTCTGGATTATGTTGACGATCGTTATAACTTGACTTTTTTTGTGTTGATTTATTTCTATCATTATAATTTTTTAGCCTGTTTTCACCTTTTAAGAAATGATATGCTTCTAATACATTCTTGAATCTTCTACCATCTTTTTCATTCTTATTTCTGTCTGGATGTAATTTTAACGACAATTTTCGATATGCGTATTTAATATCGTCAAAAGTGGCATCTGAACTCAGCATTAAAATTTGCGTTGCTTCGGTTCTATTCATACAATCTTAATTCATTAATATTTTAAAAAGAATTCCAAAGATTTCAAGGTATTTTAGAAATAACTTTTGATCTGAGATCTGATTCGTACCACACTGTCTTTGGTTTTCTATTCTTTTTTGAATAAAAATTCACGGCTAAATGTGAAAAAACTGAATTTTTTCTGATTGAACCATGAGTATGTAGTATTTTTGGTGGAATGTAAACTACATCACCATTACTCAATTTAATCATTTTAGTTTTTGAGATTTTGAATTTTGAAATACCACTACCGATTTTTTTATAATAAACTAGACTACCGTTACCCTTAGTTACAATAAGCAGTTGGCCACCAGTATGAAAATGCAGTTTGGTTCTAGATGATTTTTTAAATATTACATGATACATATCATGCTCATTTGGTTTTGTAATACCTGAGATTTCATGAAGTTCTACTGGGCCAGTAAAGTAGTCTGTTTTTACTTTTTTGACTGGTGAGGATAAAATATTACTTTTTTTCAACTGTTATTAATAATAAATACATTAATCATAAAAAACTATACCATATAACAGAGTGATAGTGGATTGAGCAACACGGAATACAAAATTAGAACAGTGGTCTTACGACCCATATTAGACCCAGATGATGCACAACAAATTGTTGAAAATAGAAAAACATCACTTTTTAGAAGCATGCTACAAAAACCCAAAAAAACCGAAGTGCATATTCATTCGTTAAAACTGTCATATGAAGCATTTTTAATTTTATCAGGAAAGTATAATGCAAATTTTTACCGTAAGACTGTTCATACAATTAATGTTGAACCCATTGTTAGAGAAATAATTGTTGGTGATAATGTATTTCCAATTAAGAAACGAAGGTTCCTGACGAAAAGAAAAAACCAAATTGATTTGGAGTTAGAGGAGCATGCATATATTGATGATGAACAGGAGATTGCATTTGATCATCACGGCAAGGAAATCAAAATGCCATACAAAATGAGTTCAAGACTAATTGAGAGTTATCCAAGACGTACGTTAGAAAAAACAAAAGATAATGTAAAAAAACCTGAAATTACTTATGATGCTGCAGTAGCAAGGTTAACCTCAAAATTAAAGAAGTCTGTTTCAATTGGAAGGCGTAATCTGGAGGAGAAAGTTACAATAAATGAAATAATTGAACTGTATGTACCAATTTATGAGGCAAGATTAATTGGTCCTAAAAAAAATGTGCGTCTCATGCGAATAGATAGTATAAGAAAAAAAGTATTGTAATATTACTTGATAAGTTTCATAAACTTCGGTTCATCCTGTAACGAATCAAAAAATTCATCTTCAATGGCCCATTTTTTGATTGTTTTTCGATCTTTTTTGGCTGCTTGTTCTAATAGATATAATGCCTTATCTACATTAGAGATAGCAGCATTACTTCGTGCCATTGCATAGAGTACACTGACGTTATCATTGTGCATCTGCAATAATTTATCAAAAATTTCTAACGCTCTTTCATGTTTTCCTAACTCTGCTAATTCCATTCCCTTATGAAAAAACGCATCCATATGTTTTGGATGTTTTCGATAAATGTTCTCAAAACAGTTTAAGGCTTCTTCATGTTTTTTCATCTTTCCTAACACAATACCCCTGTAAAATGCTGTATTCACATTTCCTGAATCACATTTTAATGCTTCATCCAAACTTTGTATTGCCTCTTCATGTTGTAACAACTTGTCGTAAAGTACACCCTTATTGTAATGCGCTGCCGCATATTTTGGGTCTATTTCTATAGCTTTATTGTAATATTCGAGCGCATCACTGGTATTACCTTGCTCCGCGAGTGCAATACCTCTGTTATTAATTGCTGCAATATATTTTGGATTAATCTCAAGCACTTTGTCAAAACAAGTAATTGCATCTTGATATTTCCTTAATTGATTTAATGCAAGACCCTGATTATACAGTGCATCAGTATTTTTTGGATCTTGCTTTACAATCTTTTTGAAGAGTGGAATTGCAGACTTTGGTTGCCTTTTCTCCATAAATGACATTGCTTGATAAAGTAAATCTTCAGTTTTTTCTTTGCTAGCAAAAAATATCATAAGTATCAGTGAATGCTATGTTAATTTATTTTTTAAACTTTGTAAGAAATTCATCCGTAGATTTTGCCAAATTAGCGATATCAGATTTAGTGTGTACATCTGAAAATGCACCAAGTTTTCCTGGTAAAAAGAAAATTCCATCCTTAGCAATCATGTGAAAATGATAATCATGTAATTTTTTTATGTTACATTTGGCAGCATCAGCTGCATTGTTAATTTCATACGTTGAATCACTCAAAAAGTGTGTTAAAAACAATGAACCAATTCCAGTTGTAATTACACTTCCACCAAATTTTTTGTCAAGCATTTTTCTAGTTTCAATTCCAAAACTGTTTAATTTCTTATAAAGTAAATTACCTTTATTTTTGATTGTAGTAAGCATGGTGCTACCTGCCATCATTGTCAGCGGATTTGCAGAAAATGTTCCACCACCGATATATGCACGATCCGTTTTTGAGAATATTGAGGTACTTGCATATTTCATTAGTTCATTTTTACCACAAATAACACCAATTGGAAACCCGCCACCAACTATTTTTCCAAGAGTTACCAAATCAGGGTCAAGTTTCATCGTATTGTAAAGGCAGCCAAATCTAAATCTAAAACCAGTGACAATTTCATCCAGAATGAATAATATGTTATTTTTATGACAAAATTCCTGTATACCTAACAAGTATTCCCTTGTAGCAGGAATACATCCACCCCCACCCAAAACTGGTTCAATAATAATAGCTGCCAAATCATTTTTTTTCGTTTTCAAAATTTTGACTGATTTTTCTAAATTATTGTAAGGCAATGATATTATGTGCTTTTCATCAGTTAAACCACTACTTTCAGACTTGTGGAATGGCCAATTGATTGTTTTAAGTAAATCCGTAGTGTAACCATGCCATCCACCATCAATTTTAGCAATTGTTTTTCTTTTTGTTATGGTTCTAGCAAGCCTAACAGCATACATTGTAGCCTCTGTTCCAGTTGATGCATAACGGATTTTTTCAGCTACTGGAACAGCCTTTGAAATTTTTTCTGACAAATCAATCGAGTTTTTACTAACTGTTCCATGGATCCAACCATTATCAAGTTGCATTCGTACATTGGTTCTAACATTTTTTGGTGAGTGACCTAAAATAAGGCTCCAGTGACCCATCCAATAATCAACATATTTGTTAGAGTCCACATCAATCAGAAACTTTCCGCTTGAGGATTTAGTTATAAACGGATAAGGCTCAAAGAATCGTATATTGTGATGAACACCATTAACATGTAATTTTTTAGATTTTTTAAAAAGTTCTGCCGACTTTTTTGTCTTTATTTTATAAGATTTTAGATCATTTTTTATCATTTCTAAACACTGCTTTTTGTAATATATTACTGATCGATAAGATCATGTTTTTTTAAAATTTTTTTGAATGGTTTATATGTATTCAATCAATCTCAACTTTTGCATACGTAACGCAAGAGCGGCGCTTGTGATGAAGTATGGTATTGGACCATTTTATGATTTACAGGCCTCCAGTTACGCATACAAAATGTGGATTTGACCAAATGATCAAATCTGAAATGTGAAGATTATGTGCATTCCGTTAATTCCAATAATATCATAGTAGATACTTCTAAGATTCAGAATCCGGTTGATCCTGCCGGACCTGACTGCTATCGGATTGATACTAAGCCATGCGAGTCTTTGTAGTAATACAAGGCAGACGGCTCAGTAACACGTAGTCAACCTACCCTATGGACAAGAATAATCTCGGGAAACTGGGCATAATTCTTGATAGATCATAATGCCTGGAATGGTTTATGGTTAAAATGATTCGTCGCCATAGGATGGGACTGCGGCCTATCAGCTTGTTGGTGAGGTAATGGCCCACCAAGGCGATTACAGGTACGGGCTCTGAGAGGAGAAGCCCGGAGATGGGTACTGAGACACGGACCCAGGCCCTATGGGGCGCAGCAGGCGAGAAAACTTTGCAATGTGCGAAAGCACGACAAGGTTAATCCGAGTGATTTCTGCTAAAGAAATCTTTTGCCAGTCATAAAACCACTGGTGAATAAGGGGTGGGCAAGTTCTGGTGTCAGCCGCCGCGGTAAAACCAGCACCTCAAGTGGTCAGGATGATTATTGGGCCTAAAGCATCCGTAGCCGGCTTTGTAAGTTTTCGGTTAAATCCATGTGCTCAACGCATGGGCTGCCGAAAATACTGCATGGCTAGGGAGTGGGAGAGGTAGACGGTACTCAGTAGGAAGGGGTAAAATCCTTTGATCTATTGATGACCACCTGTGGCGAAGGCGGTCTACCAGAACACGTTCGACGGTGAGGGATGAAAGCTGGGGGAGCAAACCGGATTAGATACCCGGGTAGTCCCAGCTGTAAACGATGCAGACTCGATGATGCATTGGCATAATAGCCAGTGCAGTGTCGCAGGGAAGCCGTTAAGTCTGCCGCCTGGGAAGTACGTACGCAAGTATGAAACTTAAAGGAATTGGCGGGGGAGCACCACAAGGGGTGAAGCCTGCGGTTCAATTGGAGTCAACGCCAGAAATCTTACCCGGAGAGACAGCAGAATGAAGGTCAAGCTGAAGACTTTACCAGACAAGCTGAGAGGTGGTGCATGGCCGTCGCCAGCTCGTGCCGTGAGATGTCCTGTTAAGTCAGGTAACGAGCGAGATCCCTGCCACTAGTTGCTATCATTATTCTCAGGAATAGTGGGGCGAATTAGTGGGACTGCCGTTGTTAAAACGGAGGAAGGAAGGGGCTACGGCAGGTCAGTATGCCCCGAAACTCTGGGGCCACACGCGGGCTGCAATGGTAGTGACAATGAGTTCCAAACTCGAAAGAGAGTGGCAATCTCTAAACGCTACCACAGTTATGACTGAGGGCTGTAACTCGCCCTCACGAATATGGAATCCCTAGTAACCGCGTGTCATTACCGCGCGGTGAATACGTCCCTGCTCCTTGCACACACCGCCCGTCGTTTCATCGAAGTTTGCTTTTAGCGAGGTGATGTTTAATTGGCATTATCGAACTTGAGGTAAGCGACGAGGGAAAAGTCGTAACAAGGTGTCCGTAGGGGAACCTGCGGACGGATCACCTCCTTAGAAAGAATTACGGAAAGCACATAATCTTTGCATCACCATCGATGCAATACATCATGAAAATGATGTATGAAGGATGTAGCAGGTCTCCACCGGGGGCTTGCAATGATCGTCATGTATAGTCGTGTATTATGTGGCCGTATATGCTGGTGTAAAGACGCCAGTAAGTGGATTGCTAGGCTTGAGGAGAGATGAAGGACGTGGCAAGCTGCGATAAGCCCGGGGTAGGCGCACGCGACCTTTGATCCCGGGATGTCCGAATGAGAATCTTGTTTTTTAAACACTCCGCTGCAATGGCAACGGAGATCGAACCGTCGGAATTGAAGCATCTTAGTACGACGAGGAAAAGAAATCAATTGAGATTTCCCAAGTAGTGGCGAACGAAACGGAAATAGCCCAAACTGAATCTGTTATGGTAACATATCAGAGATGTGGTGTTTTGGTTATGATATTACGATCCTAGAATACAGCTGAAGTGTTCTGGAACGTACCGGCGAAGTGGGTGATACCCCCGTAAGCGAAGTAGTATAGGATCTTATCATGACCCGAGTAGCTGTCCTTGGCAGTGGGCAGTGAATATAGGTGAAAGTAGTATCTTAGGCTAAATATTTCTCAAGACCGATAGTGAACTAGTACCGTGAGGGAAAGCTGAAAAGAACCCCGGAAGGGGGCTGAAAAGCGCATGAAACTTACTGGTTACAGACGTGCATGGCATGAAAGGTGATTTTTTCATACTGGAGGTTCTAGCAATAGAGCTAAAGGTTTGGAGGTCAAATCATCAGTGTCATGCGTTCCGTCTCGAAACACGGGCCAGGGAGCTTATTGTCATGGCAAGTCTAAGCCCTTAAAGGTGAAGGCGAAGGGAAACCGAGTTCTCGCAACTTTTGTGAGGAGAAGCGTGTGAAAGTGCGTTGAGTCATGGCGGTAAGGCTAGAAGCCAGTCGATCTATTCCTGAGCAAGCTGAAGGTGGGCGAAAGCCCGCTGGAAGGCTGTAGCAGTTCTGACGTGCAAATCGTTTGTGTGACTTGGGAATAGGGGTCAAGAACCAATCTAGACTGGCGATCGCTAGTTCCAACCGAAGCGTCTCGCAGGGCGTCCTCTGTGGAGATAGCATTTCCTGTAGAGCACTGATCTTTTGGTATGGGGGAGAAATCCCTCGCCATCATTTCAAACTCCGAATGGATATGCATCGTAGAAGCAGGGAGACGGGTTCGTGTGACGTAAGGTTCACGACCGAAAGGGGTTTAACCCAGACTGAAGTTAAGGTCCCCAAATTTTTGCTAAGTGTCAAGCCAAAGGGCGTGTTCGCGCCAAGACAGCAGGGAGGTAAGCTCAGAAGCAGCTATCCTTTAAAAAGTGTGTAACAACTTACCTGCCGAGTGTGGGCGCCCCGAAAACGGACGGGGCTAAAGCAAAGTACCGATACTTCAGATACTTGTTAATTTACAAGTCATGGTAGGTTGGCGTAGTGATTGGGTCGAAGCAGGGCAGTGATGTCCTGTGGACCGATTTCTATTGCAGATCCTGGTGGCAGTAACAGCATAGTAGAGTGAGAACCTCTACCACCGCAAGCGCAAGGGTTTCCAGGCAATGCGTTATCAGCCTGGAGTTAGTCGATCCTAAAAATTACCTCAACAGAGTAATTTGAATGGGAAACTGGTTAATATTCCAGTACCTTGCAAACACGTTATCATCTATATGATTTGCTTCTAGATAGGGAATGTAGAACCATCGTTTTATCTAACTGTTCAAGATTCAGGGAGTGTCGTAATGACGAGAACTGATTTGAGGCAGGAATGGCTTTGCGTTAGCAGAGTTTTCCCAAATCCAGGAGACCTTGAAAGCTCGTATAGAAAGTGTTTGTGATGATCGTACCGAGAACCGACACAGGTGCGCTGGCTTAGAAAGCTAAGGTGCTACGGGTATACCGTATGGCGAGGGAATTCGGCAAATTAGTCCTGTAGCTTCGGTATAAGGGATGCCTGCTGTTTTAATGAGGAATTGGGACAGCAGGTTGCAATGACTAGGGGGTTCCGACTGTTTAATAAAAACACAGGTGACTGCTAGTCCGAAAGGATTTGTATAGTCACTGAATCCTGGCCGGTGCAGGTACCTAAAACTTGGGTTCAACCGAGCTAAGGGCCTGTTAACGCCGGGAGTAACTCTGACTCTCTTAAGGTAGCCAAATGCCTTGTCGGGTAAGTTCCGACGCGCATGAATGGAACAACGAGAGCCCCACTGTCCCCGCCTACAACCCGGTGAAGCCACATAAGGTGGACGAACAGTCCATCATCTTCCATCGGGGAGAGAAGACCCCGTGGAGTTTTACTGCAGCTTGTGCTTGTAGTATAGTAAGGATTACATAGTGTATCTGGTAGCCATGCCTGAATTTCTTTGGGAATTCAGTGAAGCGACGATGTAACACCAGATTATTCTTGCAGTACTTCTTATCTGATGCAAATCAGAAACAGGTGCTGGTAGGCAGTTCGGCTGGGGCGGCACCCCTTTGAAAAGATATCAAAGGGGCCCAAAGTTTAGTTCAAACGGGTCAGAAATCCGTTGAAGAGGGCAAAGCCAAAAACTAGACTGACAGGATTTCCAAACGCACGGAATTCTGAGACGAAAGTCTGGCTTAGCGATCCTTCGTGTGCCCACTATTGGGGCCCGGAGGTGACAGAAAAATTACCCCAGGGATAACAGGCTCGTCGCGGGCGAGAGCTCCTATCGACCCCGCGGTTTGGTACCTCGATGTCGGCTTTTCCTATCCTGGTCCTGCAGCAGGGGCCAAGGGTGAGGCTGCTCGCCTATTAAAAGGGAACATGAGCTGGGTTTAGACCGTCGTGAGACAGGTCGGTCTCTGCCTGATGGAAGCGCGGCTGTCTGAGGGGAAGTTGCTCTCAGTACGAGAGGAACAGAGCAACGTGGCCACTGGTCTACCGGTTGTCTGATAAGGCAGGCCGGGCAGCTAAGCCGTTTGGATTAAGTGCTGAAAGCATCTAAGCACGAAATCCATCCCGAGACAAGACAGCCTTTCGTAAGATGAAGGTTCGCAGAAGAAGACTGCGTTGATAGGATGGATGTGTAGATCACAAGCTTCGGCGAGTGATGAGCATGCCATTACTAATAGACCAACACATCAGCACGGCCACTTACATAGAGACTATACATGACGATTCATATTTTTAATTGGTTTGAAGTAAAAACCAATTACTAAGATTATATGTGGTAATTAATTTTTCTAAATAGCTGTGGGGGAAGTGCGTAAGAATGAATCTGCACGAGGGTGGATGTAAAATAAAACTCCCATCCTAGTACCAAACAGCAGACAAATTCAACCCTCATGGCTTCATTGCATATTTAGATTACTGCTGGCTTAGTCCAGTAAACCACCCTACTTTTTTATGAGGTTTTTGATATTATGAGCTTAATGCAGTTTTCAAAAATTGAGTCATCATACACATCAAAAGATGGTTGCAGATTAGTTTGGAAAGGTGTTGAGGAAGATGATTTAGAAACCATCATACTAAACAAAAAAGAACTCGAACAATTAATTGACCTCTTAAAAGGGGACTCGGCTGGTGAGGTTGAGCTTGAGGATCAAGTTAGTCGTATAATGGTAAATTTAGATGTCACAGAATTTAATTTGAAAGACCATGACTTGCTTGAGGTTAAGACAGCTGACCTGCAAAAACATGTTCTAGACTATGCAAAAATTCCACATATACCGCAGTATATCCATATCAACCCAAAGGAGTACTATCCATCTATCACAATTCGCAAATATGATGAACCAAAAAAAGTTGATGAGACAAAACCTACTCAAATATCACTTCTTGAAGCGATTTTAGCATCAAAATCAAAAAAAACTTCACATGACCTTTCACAATCAGACCTGTATAGAATATTTGCAACAAGACGTTCAACAAGAAAATTTACAAAAACTAGGATAGAGGGCTGGATGGTTGACAAAATTTTAGCAGCAGCCGATACTGCACCTACAGCTGGAAACTTTCAAGGGTTTAAGGTATTTTATATCAAAAACCAAAAAGTCAAAGAAGCACTTGTTGAGGCAGCAAACAACCAACCTTATGTAAACGCACCAGTTGTCTTGGTGTTTTGTATGGACCCATCAAGGGTAAAGATGAATTTTCCTCCAGAAATTTTAGAAAAGTTTTCAATCCAAGATGCCACTTTGGCTGCCGGGTTTTCGTTGCTTGCTGCATCTGGTTTGGGCTTAAGTTCAATCTGGATTGGAATGATTAATGAAGAAAAGGTCAAATCTATTTTGGGTACAGATTTGAAACCATCCTCCATTCTATGTATTGGTTATCCAGAAAAACGTAGACCCCCAAAACCAAGAAGAAATCTTAAAGAACTCATTCAAGTAGTGGAATGACCCATGTCAGACATTTACGATTTTAAATAAATACTAGATTACTATAATAATTCTATGTTACTATGGATTGTAGCCGCTGCTATTGGAATTTTAGTTGTCATAGTTTTAATTTACAAATACATAAAGACTTCAAAATATGATGTACTAGGATTTTCTATGTATTGCAAGATTTGTGGAGATAAAATTAACGGCTTGAAATGTCCTAAATGTGAACAAAAAACGAATAATTGGAGATAGTTTTCACATTTTAAAATATTATGCCCTCTCGAAAAAAAATAGCTTTGTCTCGTCGTTATACAGAAGCATTAGAACAACGAAAGAAAAAAAAGAATAAAGTGCGACAAAGAAGAAAAACCAAAAAAACAAAAATCAAAAAACCTCGCAAAACTGCCTGGTCAAAAAAATCTTAACTAATTAAACCACTGATCCAGCGTATGACTTCTTTTCTCAAGACTTCTCTTTAATCGATTTAATGAGGCTTGAACTCTTTCTTGTGAGAAGCTTCTTTCATTTGCCAGATAATCTACAATTCCTGAATAATCAGTATCTTTAAACTCAATTTTGCCTATATCTGGCATATCTGTCTGCAGGAAAATTTTTCTAATTTGTTCGTAGTCGATTTGTTCAAGTTGTTCTTGTATTTTTGGTATATCTTCTAACTTCCCATATTCTTTAATCATTTTAAGGGCAGTTTTTGGACCTATCCTGTCAAAACCATCAGGGTTAAAGTCGGTTCCAATGAGTATGCCAATATCAATTATCTGCTCTCCTGTAATACCAAGTGCATCCAAGCTTTTCTGATAACTGATGATTTCAGGCTCGATGTCAACGTAGGTGTTACGGTTTGGAAGCTTTCTTCGACCAGAATTAGTAAAATTGCGAACAAGTTTTTTTGCACCAAACAATATAGAATCATAGTCTTGGCTAGCAACTGCATATGCCTTACCAGTTTTGTTCATATGTGCAGCAGTAGCTTCACCATCTGCTTTTGCCTGTATGTAAGGTATTCCAAATAAATCAAGAAGATGTTTCGAGTCTTCAACCATAGTATCCTGCATGGATGTTGTTTGTTGTGCGTACTTTCTTGCTGATTCAAAGTCGCCACTTGCCTTGGCCTTTTCATACTTTATTGTTGCTTCCTTCTTGCCTAATTTTCGCCGTTGAATTTCCGCCGTCTTTAGTGATGGCGGCTTACCGTCAAACACGTATACTGGTTTTATCCCAATCGACAAAAAATTGACATTTCGATGCAGTAGTCCAGTTAAATGACTTGTTACTCTCCCTCTGTTATCTGTAAGATGAAGTCCTTCAGGTCCTCTGATGATAGCCAAAAACTGGTAAATTGCATTGTATGCATCAATAGCTATTATCTTTGATGAAAATGATTCGAGATTAGTTTTTTCTCGCAAGAGAAGTGCTTTGATATCTACACCCATATCAGAATGATATTTTTCTTGTTTTTTTGTTTACCGCTTTTATCGATTTACTATATTAGGACGTATAATAAAATCGATTTGTCGGGATAGCCAAGCCTGGTAAGGCGGACGCCTCGAAATCTTATACAGGATAGCGTCTGTGCATCCGCACGCGGGGGTTCGAATCCCTCTCCCGGCGCCATCTTTCTAGTATAACATAAAAGTAGGATTATAATTGATAATTAGCAATGGCAGACATAGATGCGACAAAAAATGTTTATCTGTTTACGCATGGTCGTCAGGATCTTATAGAAAAATCAACAAATGCGTTAACTGCAAATGGTTTTTCAAAAGATAAAATCATCATGGCTCTTCCTAGCGAGGCGGGAAATGTGGGTGATTACATGGCAATGTTATGGATGCCTCCAAACCCTGATCATATCAAGATTCAGAAAATAACTAAAGTGGAGCCAGCAGAAGCAGAAGGTATGATAGGAGTATGGCAAGGTGTTTCAAAAGATGATATTTTTGAAATTAAAATTTAACAAATATCACAATAAGATTATAGAAAACTAAAATCTTATTCTTCACGCCAACGTCTTATTATCAAAAAAGCAAGTATTGAACCAATTACTCCAGCTAATATGATGAACTCGATAAAAAACGTGTCATTCATTTAACTCACCAAAACCTTGTAAAAGATAATCTTACTTTGTGTCATTTTGATCAGAATCATTTGGTCCATCACGTGAATCAAAAGATCTATTTGGTCCCACCATATCTTCTGGTTTTACATCTTGGTCCCATCTACCTCTTACTCCTTTTACTAACGAAGCAATTCCACATATAATCAGTAATACAACAATTGCAAAAAAGCTCATCTTATTTTGAAATGCAATATCACAATCAATTTCTGTCGGTGGTGCATCAGCATGATATTCGTAACATTCACGAAATTCTTCTTGTAAAGTGATCTCATCAAACTGAGCACCAAAAACCGTTAGAACAATAATTCCTGCAAAAATTAACCCAACGCCTAATATGATAAAACGTGTATCACTCACAAACTAAATGTGTATTTTGAATATTTTAGGCTATTCTATCCCATATTTCATAATGCAGATTTTTTAACATATTTAAAATTGTGATTTATGATTAAGCTTAATTTTTTTGCCCATAATTAATTACAATTACATCTAGAGCATACGGTTGCTAAAAGGAATCTAGAACAAACTCATATTCTATAAACTCGTAATCTACTCATACCACTATCTGATGAGGAAAAGAAGAGGAGAAAATGCAAAAATGAAGTTTGAGGGTTTAACCCCTCATTCTTCTGTTGGCGTGCAAACCAAACTTATGACTTGTTTAATTTATCAGAATAAAAGCGTATCAATGCATACTTGGAATGATAAAAGAGGTTAATCTTTCGTAGCTGACTAATGCGCTTCGAACACACTAGCCAGCCTTACGGATAAGAAATGTTAATTTTACATGCTAAAAAACTATACGTTTACTAAGTCTGATTCAGCATTACAAGTTGGCACCTTGCCATACTCCCTCTTATAATCTTCTAAAAGCTGGTGTATTCGTTCTTTTGGATTTTCAGTAAATAATCTTTGATAAGTATGGGTTTTTTGTTTACATTCATCATTCTCAAAGTCTGTATCAACATACTTTTCAAATTCTTTCTGAAGACTATCACTTTGTCCAATGTATAACACATTAAGCTTTTTATCATAAAGAACATAGATACCAGACTTGTTTTTTACAAATCTTGCACTTTCAAGCCATAAGAGAACCTTTCCTTCAAGAATTTCCACGTTAAGTGTATTGAGATGTTACATAAATACAAACACCTCTTAGACTTTTTACGAGTGTGTAAGCCTGAAAACTCTTAGAGTTAGTAAAGCTGAAAACTCATTCTTATCTTCCTGACCTATTTTATTTTTTCAAAAGCATTTTTGTAGCTGTTTGAGTTTGTTTTGAGTTAATCTTTTATGTAAGATTCTGAAAAGCCATGTACTTTCTTAATATGTTCTATAACATCACTACAAGTTTTTTGGCAAGTTTTACACAGGTATTTCATATCTAGTACGAAATATTCACGTTATAGATACCTAGCTGAATTATGGCTGATATAAACAGGTAAGTTAATTGTATTTAATTACAAATAATTACCTACAATTGATGATTTAATTATGGTATTTGGCTGGGGCAAGAAAAAATCACAAAAGCAGGAATCTGATATTGCTCCTCAAAAAAAACAAATCTTACTTTCTGATGTACCTAATGTTGCTAACGAGATACGTTCAATTCGAACAAAAACAATAATTGCTGAGGTTAAAACATTTAGAAACAAAATTAATTCAAGTTGTGAAACGATTCTGCACATTGCAATCGATCTAGAACGTGATACACTGAAAATCGATGATATAGATATTCATCTAAAAAGGTTGGTTGAGCGTGGAAAAAAAGAGGTGATATCTGCTATCAAGAGAGAATCAATTGTTCAACTACCAGAGATAAATTCCTATGAGGATGTGAAAATTTTTAACGTAGCATCTAATAGAATGTTAAAGAAAATTGGGGACGCATTGGGAAGACAATCTCGTGTTATTCATATATTTGCAAAAAAATATGCTGGTAAGTTAAAAGGCGATCTTAAGGTAATGACAGATAGGAATGATGAAATTACTGGTATAATTACGAATCACTCCGAATTAGAAACTAAAATCGAACATATTTTTGAGACTATGAATAAGATTGAGCAATCAAAAAAATTAATTACTGATTTGGGTAAGCAGCAAAAATTAGCTAAGAAAACCATAGATGATCTTGTTACTACAATCGAACTTGATGAAAAAGAGATTAAGAATATTAAAAACAGCAGTGAATATGCAAAATTTTTAGAAATAAATGAAAATCTAGATTCTTTATCATCCGAGAAAAATAAAATTAAGAATGAGATTGAACTTCAGTTTACTAAGATTTCAAGACCACTAAACAAGTATGTCTATGTTTCTTCACTTGACAAGCCGCAAAAAAAACTATTGGTAAATTTGATTGAAAATCCTTATGATGTATTGATTGATTCTAACAAGCAAGACATAGTGCAAATATTAGAATCTACACGAAGAGGAATACAATCTGGTTCAGTATCTGTTAAGGATGCTGATAAATCGTTATTACAAATTAATGAGACACTTTCACTCATTCCTGGATTAATTGAAAAAATTTCCGTTTTTAATCGATCCAAAAGTGATATTGAAAGTAAATTGTTAGGATTTAACAATGAACAGTTGATACAGAAAGAATCTGCTCTTAATATGCATCAATATGACAAATCAACTTTGGAATCAAAAATCAGATCGACAGAGAAGGAATTAACAGACACAATCGAATTTATTCCCAAATCAATTAAATCTGTAGAATCTGTTTTAAATCAAATTTCTGCTGTACAATACACAATAAGATCGGAGTAATGTGTTGCAATTAAAAAAGAAAAAATTTGAACGTAAAGTATCGCTAACTAAAGAGACAAGAGATGGCATATTGTCTTTTTGCAAGATGAATCATCCTAATGAAGGCATTTTGATTTTACGCGGAAAAGCAAAGCATGGAGATGTATTCATAGATGGGTTAGTAATACCACCGTTTTCTGAAACTGGTGCAGACTTTGCAGGATTTCCTAACAACCCATTACCATTAGATCCTAGTTATGTTGGCATCGTTCATTCTCATCCTGTTGGTTCAGCTGAACCATCTCTAACTGATTTGAATAACTTCTTTGGTCTTGTGTCAATGATTGTGAAGTCACCATATGAGGATGATGACATATTTGCTTGGGATAGTGATGGAAAAGAAATTCCATTTGCTATTGTTTAACATTAGTTGATTGTTAAATTAAGAATGCAAAAATTATAACAAACCTTTATAAAGTTTTTTTGATAATTTTTTTCAGTATGATAAATTACAAGGGTTATCTAGTATTTTTGTTTGCGTCTCTAGCTATAAGTATTGGTTTGCAATTGGTTCTACCATTTCCGTATGGTTTGGGTGCAGCACTGGCAATCTTCATCGTCTTCCCGTTACTTTTACGAAAAAGGTATATGGCAAGAATGAGAGGTTCTGGTGGATCAGGATCAGGATCAGGATCAGGATTTGGATTTGGAGGGCTATTTGGTCAAGGTCAAGGTACTGGTGTAAGATATGTGTGCCTAACTTGTAACCACCGATTCAAGGGCGGAGACTGTCCTCGTTGCGGCTCTAGAATTAAACGTGCTGATTTTTAGCCATACGTGATTAAATGTCAAACCTCGCACTGGATAATATTCGAAAAAAAGTAGCTTATCAGAACACAGTTGATATCTGGATCGCTATGTGTCAAGAACACGGTGCTGATTGGAATAACACAGAAACATACAAAAAATTCATTGCTTATTTACTAAAAACAAACTTGGCTATGAAAAAATTTCCATTATGTATTAAGGAATCTGGCGGAAATTATGAACGAGGGCATGATAAGACAAAATTTGCTGAGAAACTTTCAGAATCAAACGATGAAAATAGTGCCGTTTACACCATTAAGCTAAATGACGCCGCCATGAATATTATCAGGGAATTTAAACTCTAATCAGTTAACACACTTCAAAATAAGCAATTAAAATCAAATTTATTTTTTTAGTTTAGGATTAACAATTGCGTCTAGCGCATTTCCAATAAATACAAATGCAAGACCTGTAATTGCAATCATTATACCTGGTGGAGCTATCCACCACCACATTCCTCTCGCTGCAGCACCATATGTATATGCATCATGCAAGATTTGCCCCCACGTAGGAAAAGTTGGATCACCCAAGCCTAAAAAACTTATACCAGCTTCTGTAGTAATTGCTGCAGGAACTGAGATTGCAATACTAGCAAAAGCATATGGCAACAATTGCGGGATAATGTGTTTGAAAATTATTTTAGAATTTTTTTGTCCCATCATTTGTGATGCCTCAACATATTGTCTAGTTTTGATTTGAAGTGCCATACTCCGTGAAACTTTTGCAATTCCAACCCAACTAAAGATCATTAGAAAACCAACCAACAAAAATATACTATTACTGATGGTTACAGCAAGAATTATCAAAAAAGGAAGCGCAGGAAGTGCATAGATAACATCATTAAATCTCATCATGGCTTCGTCTGTCTTTTTTCCTTTAAAGCCAGCATAGACCCCATAAATCAGACCAGCTGTTACGGAACCAACCGCTACTGAAATACCAATAAACAATGCAAGAGGGGTTCCCCATAAAAGACCAACCGCAAGGTCTCTTCGTAATTCATCTGTTCCCATCATTCCAAATACTTTTCCACCAAGAATCAATTTGGAATCAATAATCTCCACATTTTCTTCAACTCCAAAAATATTTAGTAAAAACAGATAATCTCCCTTAAGGACTTGTCCATCCTTGTTCGCAAAGATCATATCTTCACTTGATGTATTTTGATTATAGAATCCAATTTCAGAAAAATAGATTTGAATATTTTTTTTAATGCTATTATCAGTTGAAAAAATTCTTTCATGATGTACAATTTTTGTATCTGAGTGCGGCAATGATCTGGATAAAAGAAGTATTTGAGATTGATCTGGTCTAATTACAGAAATCTGTAGTAGTTGTGATCCTGAATATTCAACACTAAATTCATAAATAAAGTCACTTGGGAAATCATCATAGTGATATTGTACGCCAAATTGATGCGATGTTAACGATATAACATCATCTTTAGTTATTGTTGATGGATTGTCTAGTATCAGATGCTCTGGAATTTTTTGTGTCATGAAATAGTTTACCCATATTGGCGCTGATGACTTTGGATATGAAATCCAGTTGCCTGGATTATTCCATTGTTTGAATGTGTCTATAGGAATTGTAACGGCGGCTATCACTGATAATATGATAAGACTTGCCAAAATCCCAATACCGATAAGGCCAACTTTACTTTTAGCAAATTCTCGCCTTATTTCAGATGAACTTACATTGCTCATTCTGTTTTCACCCTTGGATCAAAATAGCCATAAAGTAAATCGGCAACAAAAATACTGATCAAAAATAACACCGTAAGCACATATGTAGCACCAATTATGATCGGTAAGTCCATCACACTGATTGCCTCAAAATAAAGCCGTCCCATTCCAGGCCAATCAAAAACTGCCTCTGTAATTATTGCACCGCCTAGTGAACCTGAAAGGCTTAGTGCTAGAATTGTGATGATTGGAGGTGCAGCATTTTTTAAAGCATGTTTGTAGATAATCTTTTTCTTACTAATGCCGATGGCTTTTTTTGCTGAGATAAAATCTTCTTGTAATGTTCCTACCATAAAATTGCGTACAAGGTATGCCCACGTACCAAATCCAATTAGTACAATTGTAATCAGTGGGAGCGTCATATGATAAAGCAATGCAAGAATGTAATCAGGTTCTGTTGGAAGTATTGACGGTGTTGCCCTTGCGGGAAAAATATGATATGTAAATGCAAACATAAAGATCATAAGCATCCCTACCCACCAAACAGGAAAACTACTGCTGATGACTGCGAACGCCGAAGTAATTCGATCAACGACGGAACCTACCTTACTTCCTGCTAAGGCACCCAAAAATATCCCAATTATAGAAATGATTATAGTTGCTGTAGTGAAAAGTAAAACAGTTCTTGGAATCTTTTCTAATAATATGTCACCAACATTTGAAGATCCAGAATCACTTGTAAGAAATGTAGCATTTCCAAAATCTAGAATTAATATTTTATACATAGTAAAGCCAATTCTTTGTGGGGAATACCATGGAGTATCAAGTCCAAGCGTCTTCATTCGTTGATCAATCTGCTCCCGCACAAATTGATCAAATTCTTCAACAGTTGCAAAGCTTTGAGCAATAGTAGGACTTTCCGTAATTTCCGCTCGTACTTGGTATGCTATTCCTTGCTTTAAAATAATGTCCATGTTAGATCCCACCAATGCTATTGTTAACAGTAGCGTTATCATCAAAACGCCAAACATAGTAATACCTCTAGTAGCTATGTATCGTTTCAAGCTCAATGAATAAGTTAAGGAAATTTACTTTATAACTTCTAGCAAAAACTTTTCAATGGTTATGTTCTAAATTGCATTAATGATATGTGCTAATTGTGAAAATCATAAGCATTTCGAGTGTATTGATTGTTTAAATGACCATAAGACCCATCTTTGCAGTTGCGATTGTCATGATACTCAGCATAAACATGATTAGTACTAAATAACCATGTAGCCATACCTAATCATTTTACCCATATATCACTATTTTGAAACAAACTCGATCTCATATAGAAAATCAAGATTCATAAAGAACCAAAACGATTTTGGAGAATTACGAAGGAACAATGAAAACATTTGGAACTCTTGAATATGCAATTGACAAGTTTTCGGGCTCATGGGCATGGAAAATTTCTGGAGTTAGAGCTGTAATGATGATTTCAAAGCTCATACCGAAGTTATGGTATGGTAATGGTCCTAACGAGGTTATTATTCCCGATAACGAAAAGAATGTTAAACAAATCAGACTGATTTTGGAAAGATACCCATTGGAAATATTATCAAAATCTGTTTGGCAACGAAAAGCCCGTGCTAAAGTTATCAAAAAACCATCTAACCCAAAAATCGAAAAACTTTCGAAAGCTATACCCAAAAAACAGTTTCGTGGGAAACTGTTAAACTTTCAGAAAATGGGTCTAGATTTTCTTTTAAAATCTTCAGGTAATGCATTACTTGCTGATGATATGGGTCTTGGCAAAACTGTTCAAACACTAGCATATATTGCAACAGAAAAACAATCAGTGCCAGTTCTTGTAATAGCTCCGCTTGTAACACTAACTAATTGGCAACGTGAAATAGAAAGATTCATGAAAAAAAAGAGTAAGAATGGACGTATTACTGAGGATGGTGTGCCAACTATAACATCAATACGTTCAGGCAAACAAAAAGAACTCTCTGGTTATGATTTCTATCTTATCAATTACGAGTTACTTTATAAGCGCCAAATCGATCTGTCAAAATTAAACATTCGAACACTTGTATGTGATGAGGTGCAGCATCTTCGTTCTAAAACAACCCAAAAGTATAGTGCAGTTAAAAAACTTGCAGGAATGAAATCAGTCAAATATAGGGTTGGACTTTCTGGTACACCAATTTATAATCATGGCTCTGAAATATGGCCAATAGTTGATATCTTAAAACCAGGATTATTAGGTAATTACAAAGAATTTTGTGAATATTTCTGTTATCAGGATGAAAGGGGAAAGGCGATTGTGGTTCCTAGTAAGCGTGATAGTTTGCGTCACGTACTACAAAGAGATGTAATGCTTCGCAGAAAAAAATCAGATGTATTAAAAGAGTTAAAGGATAAAGTCAGATATAAGGAAACAATAGACGCTGATGAAACTTACTATAAAAAAGAACTAAATAAAATTTGGAACAAACTTGAAGACGAACAAAGAAACGCAGAAACTGAATTTAGTAAATTCGCTTCATATCAAAGAGCAATTCAAAGTGAGAGACAAGCTGCGGGTGTGGCAAAACTTCCTCATGTCATTGATTTTGTAAAAAATATAATGGAAATTGAAGAGAGTGTTGTAGTTTTCTGCCATCATAAATATATTCATAAATTATTGCATGAAAGTTTACAAGAATTTAATCCTGCAGCAATTATTGGTGGTCAAAGGGATAAAGTGCGACAGGAAAACATAGACTGTTTTCAAAATGGAGGCACCAAGTTACTTATTGCCGGTTTGCGTGCTGGCAATCTTGGAATAAATCTAACACGAGCAAAATATGTTATATTTGCTGAATTGGACTGGAGTCCTGCAATACATCGCCAGGCTGAAGACAGATTGCATAGAATTGGACAAAAGAATACCGTTTTTGCTTACTATCTAATTGGTAAAAGTACACTTGATGAGCACGTAGCTAATATTTTAGTTGATAAAAGTTATGAGATTGATGCCATAATGGACGAAAGTCATGATTCATATGAAAATAAAGAAAAAGCAAAATTGATTCTTGCACAAATTCATGATAAAATTCATGATAAAATTAATCAAGATAAGGAAACTATACTAAACAATGAAAAAAGTGGTGAATGTTCCTAGCCCTTACCTATTCGGAACATCGTTGTGCTACACGTAGGGCAAGAACCTTTTGTTGCGGGCTTGCCATTTTTGAGAGTAACTGCGGTTGCACCTTTAATCTCTCTTTTTGTTCTACACTTGACACAATAACCTGTTGTCATGTCAAAACAGGGTGTATTGGAGTATTAGCAGGATTTTGTTAATGAGATTTAACATAGTTGTGATTGGGATTAACGCAAAATTAACCAGTTTTGGCAACTTTCAAGTGATCAAATTAGCAAATAATCAAATAAAACCTAAACTAACAATCACAAATATCCATGAAATACAAAGTTAGTGCTTTTTTTTTCATTTTTTTTGTTTTGTTTTTACCATTTGATGTTTTTGCTGATTCTGTAAATATTTCTGTTGATCTTCCAATATACACAGATGCAGATAGGATTGTAATTTACGGTAATGTTTCTAGTGAAACAACATTTCAAATCATTATTACAGGTCCAAATGAAATAATCGTATTAAATGAAGATGTTACGATAGTACCTGGAGATTTTACACATAATATTACAATAGGAAATTATGATCTAAAGCGTAGCGGGCATTATGATATTTCTGTAATTTATGACGATACTGTGGTTATGGAACAATTCTTTTATGATTCAGGACATAATGTGAACCCAAGTAAAGTAAATAGTGGAATAGAAAGTTTGTCAGAATCTGATCAAATAATTATATTTGCATCTGCAATAATAATAATCATCGGCGTGTTGATTTTTCTTGCACGACATTCAATCTTTAGAAAAAAAACCGAGTATGATACTGGTGATTGGGCTTCAAAAAAAAATAGAGATTATGAAAAATATCATTCTGAATGGATGAGTGATGAAATTAGTTTTGAACGCAAAGGGAAAAACAAACTAAGTGATGACGAATTTACAAAGTCGTTATTAAACGAAAATCTTCCTGATTATTATGCAATTTTACAGGTACAAAAAAATGCAAGTCAGGATGAGATAAAAAGGCAGTTTAGGCTACTTGCAAAAAAATGGCATCCGGATAAAAAGCAAAGCAACGATGCTGAGGAGAAAATGGCACAAATAAACATGGCGTATGAAGTTCTCTCAAGCCCTAAACGAAGAAAAATGTATGATCAACATTTTTCTGAAAAATAGTGACAGTTATATAGAAAAAAAGAAATTTTTGTTAAAATTTAAGTATATTTTTGAATATTTTACTATAATGAAGTTAGAAAAATCTTTCAACTCGGAATTACTCTAC
>JACATA010000035.1 GCA_013390375.1 Marine Group I thaumarchaeote | reverse complement strand
GCAACAATGTCAGCGATGTCAATAATGGAGTTAATGTCAATTTGACAGCCTCCTTGAATACAGGATTTTCCCTTTCATAGTCAGCTATTGCTGGACTGAACGAATAGTAAAACTGGTTGAATCCTGTCATGAAGCTAGTTCCAGATTCAGTTTGCAGTACAGTGTTGTCACGAAGTTCTCTCAAGAACTGAACCTGTGGCGCCATCTCGGAACCGAATGCAGCTGTTGCTATGAGGCAGCCACCACCTCCAGTGCCAGTTTCAAAACTAGAACCACAGTTCTCCTGCATGATTATTTCTCCAAATTGTGCTTCTGTTGATCCTTGGGCTATAATTTTTTGATTCTGAATTGCAACAATTTTCAAGTAACCATCTTTTGTCATTTTTTGAATTTTTGCACCAAAAAATCCTTCACGCAATAGGGATGGCTCGCATCCAAAAACGACACTTCTATCATTCTGACCAACTATTTCGATATAATCAGAACTCGTAGACTCCAGTGCACCTGACCATTTAGTGTCAGAAAATATCAACAGTTTTGCTTCACCTTTAGGCATTTCTGATCTTAATTCCGCTTCTATCTTTTTTTCTATTTGTTGTTGTGGAATGACAGTTGGTGCAGGGGTTACTTGGGAAAAAATCTGTGTTCCTATTATTGTTATTTCAGTGTTATATCCTCTAAGTGGAATTGTAACCGTTCTATCAGAGAATGTTATAATTTCGTCAATGAGATTATGTGTAGAAATACCATCGATTAGGATGATAAAATCTGTATCCTCAGAACCAATTTTTGCATCGATCAAATTTCTTGGTAATGTTATGGTTAATTCCCCTCTGGCTCTTTGATCTAGCGAAATTATTAGGGATTTAGTATCTGGGTCTAGCTCAAAACCTAAAATTTCTCCGCCACGTATTTTATAATTTGGTTCTTTAAACTGCTGTGCAAAAGTAGGGGAGATAAATGTCCCAATCATTACCAAAAACAATATAATTACTTTAAACTTGACGTTCACTGATTAATCCCGATACAGGTGAGGCAATAAACCCAGTAGCTACCCTTTATTCAATTTCCAGAAATTAAATCGGTGCGAATAAAATCTGATCGTTGTTTCCGTTTCTGATAAATCTGATCTAGAATCTATTAGATTACCTGTTTATATTATCTATAACGCAGTAGGCTTTGATTTCTTTATGGTCTTACTGTTTGGAATAACAAGACTAAAATCGTGATATCTTTTACGGTTCATTGGCTTTACGTAGGAAGATGATGGACTATTCGTCCACCTTTATGGTCTTAGCGTGTAAACGCTAATTCCATACTATATTTTTGACAAGACTAAAATTGTGATATATTTTACGGTTCATTGGTTTTGGGATTTTTGGATCAAATTCCAAAAACCGATTGAGAATGAGGGATTAAACCCTCAATCTCATTTTTACTTAGATTACGTATTCTAGAATATGAGCTTGATCCAAAGTATTTCCACAGCGTAGAGCGTCAGAATAGATTAAGATTTTGAGTCTTTTACCATCTTAACAAACTGCTTGTGCAACGAAACATCACGAGTCAGTTCAGGATGAAAGGATGTTGCAAGTATGTTGCCCTGCTTGACAGCAATTATCTTCTCGTTAAATTTTCCCAGGGTTTCCACGCCAGAACCAGTACGCAAGACAGCTGGGGCGCGAATAAACACTCCCTGAAATGATGGGATGTCCATAGCATCCAAGGAAACTTCCGCCTCAAAGGAATCTTTTTGTCTGCCAAATGAATTGCGCTCAATCTCTACATCAAGTACGTCAAGCAACGGCTGCTTGGTAGCACCAAGTACTCTGTCCTTAGAATTTTTGGAAAGCAGAATCATTCCTGCACATATGCCAAGAACTGGAATTCCCGATTCAATTTTCTCCTTAAGGGAGTTCATGGCGCCGTTAGTTATAGAAAGCTGGCCCATCATTGTACTTTCACCGCCAGGAATTATCAGGCCGTCAACTGCAGATATCTGGTCAGGTGTCTTCACCTGGCTGACAGAACCGTCAATGCCAAGCTCGTTCATCGCCTCCATTGTAGACATGAGATTTTCAGCAACGTCACCCTGTAGGGCTAGAATGCCAATGTCAAGTTCGCTCATGAAGAACCGCCGCGCTCTTGCATTCTCAGTTCAAGGTTGTTTACATCCAGTCCAAGTATGGACTGCTTTTCATTAATCATCTTCTGTGCTTCCTTTACTGCGTCAGCATCTTCCCAGAATGTTGTAGCAAGTACAACAGCTCTTGCTCTTTCCATTGCATCTTCTGCTTTAAAAATTCCAGAACCGACAAAGATTCCGTCACAACCAAGTGACATTAGATATGCTGCGTCAGCTGGAGTTGCAATTCCGCCTGCGGCAAAGTTCACAACAGGCATTCTGCCTAATTTTGCTGTCTCTTCAACTAGGTCTAAAGAAACTTTGAACTCTCGAGCCATGCTGACCAACCCTTGCTTGTCATCAGAATCATAAATTGATTTTATAGTTCTAAGTTCGTCATTTACTTTTTTGATATGTAAAACTGCTTCAGCTACATTTCCCGTGCCAGGTTCGCCCTTTGTTCTAATCATTGCAGCACCTTCTTCTATCCTTCTTAGTGCTTCAGCCAATGACCTTGCGCCGTTTACAAATGGCGTTGTAAAATCCCACTTCCATATGTGATGGTTCTCGTCTGCGGGTGTTAGAACCTCGGACTCGTCTACCATGTCCACGTTTGCTTCAGCCAAAACTTTTGCCTCATAGACATGGCCTATCCTGCATTTTGCCATGACAGGGATTGTAACATGGTCCATGATGTCTTGAATTATTCTAATGCTTGCTGTTCTTGCAACGCCGCCAGCCTTTCTAACGTCTGATGGAAGTTTGTCCAACACCATTACAGAAACAGCGCCAGCCTCTTCGGCAATCTGAGCCTGCTCAACAGTGGTTACGTCCATCACAACTCCGTTTTTCAGCATGTGGGCAAAGCCACGCTTCAAGGTGGAAGTTCCCTTGGTTACGTCAACAGATTCTACATTTTCAGACTTGATTCCCTTAGCTTTTGCCAAGTCACCGGAAAGTGGTATCATGATCTAAGATCCCTTTATCACTATTTATTCTCTTACGGAATAACCAATACTGATGGCAAGAAAGACAAACAAGAAGTAATTTTTCAGAAACTTGAATCAACAATAAAACTCAATATCTAAAAAACAGATCATTCCTTATTTTTCTGTAACCGTTTTTTCACATTCATTAATTGGCAAATTCTATATGCGTGTCTGTCACATCATCACCAAGTTTGTTCCTGAATAATATTAATCTCCGTATCGCCTCAAAATTTGCCAAAACTGCCACAATAATTAACAGTATAGGAATTTGATTAGTTAAAGCGCCTACTACAATTATCAACAACCTCACATCTCTGCCAACTCTAAATTTGATACGTCCTGTTCCGCTTTCAGTTTTAAAAACAGAATCATACTTTTCACCAGTATAGGTGTTAATGAAACTTCCAATGATGGCTGCAAACCCCATTATCCATATCGTGCTGTCTCCGCTAATACTCCAGTAACCATATGTTAATCCCAAAATTATTACTGCATCTACATATCTATCCAAAAATGAATCAAGGTAACCTCCATACTTTGTACGTCTTAGCTTTAGTCGTGCAATCTCTCCATCACAACCATCCACGATGGAATGAATGTGAATTATAATTCCTCCCAAAATGAGATAAAAATATTCGCCAAAAAAGAACAGAGACGCACCAGCTAAACCAACAATAAAACTCAGTACTGAAATCTGGTTTGGTGTTATACCAGTCTTTAGCAAAGCCTTTGATATCATCAGCGATATTGGCCTGTTTAGTATCCTAGATACTGGTCCGTCTGTATCTTTTTTTAGTTTGGAACATAAAATACGTTCAGCATTTTTTAGATCAGTTTTATCGTCTATATCTATCCAGAAATTATCTGCTAGTCTTAAGTATCTCATTTTATTGCGTTGTGCCAAAACTTTGACCGCGCCAGAAAGACCTTCATCTCCTTTGGAGATGCTTTCTTCTAAGGCATCAAAAATTACAGGATTGCATATGAATATACCAGTGTCAATACAGTTGTAATCACTCAGATTCTTACCAATTGTTTCGATTCTATGATCTATAGTTAGAACCTTTGTAGCGTCATCTATGTTTAGATGATCTTTTGGATTATTATCAACACAAAGGATGCATTCATCTTTTCCAATCTTTGTTTTTAATAGCCGGTCTAATATTCTGTGGTCATAGTTGTGGTCTGCCATCAAAAGAACAAAGGGTTTTTTAAAATAATTTTTGGCTTTTAGAACTGAAAAAGCATTGCCTTTTGTCCATTGGTCATTTTGAATATACTGTATCTTTACACCATGTTTTTTTCCATCAGAGAGTTGTTCTCTGATCTTCTCACCATTGTATCCTGTTACAATACAAAATTCTTTAATTCCTGATTTCTTTGCAGTAAGGATCACTCGCTCAATAAGATTCAGACCAAGGAGTGATACCAATGGTTTTGTATCACCAACGGCATACATTCTACTTCCCAGTCCTGCTGCGATTATCAAAGCTTTCATTCTATTTCACATCTTTCATTATTCGTGAATAAAACGAAATGTGAAATTTACATGATTTCCAAGTTGCAGACTTTAATTTTCTTACATCTGTAACTGTTCATCATATAATACAAGTAAAATTTTAGATAAACTTGTAAATTTTTCACATTTCATCATTTACGATCGAGTAATTGTTCCTTTTCCACAATATATTTGCTTAATATGATGGATTTTATGTTTTTTGAAAGAGAAACATTGTGTTTTCGTCGACCCATTGAATGTTTTCAGGATTGCTGAAGTTTTGATAGATGTTTTGCTTGAATTTTCCAAGAGATTTCTCAAACTCGGAAACAGTGTACAGGGAAAAAGTGGAGTAGTGTTTCTTCTCAGCCTTCGAGACAAGCGTTTGTATGTCTGATGAACGTTTATGCTCGAAAAATTCAGTAGATGTCAAATTTAGGCTAGTTTGGTTGGAAATGTGTTTTGTCAAGCTTTGAATATCAAAAAGCCTGTTTTCCTTTTTAGAGAAATCTGGAAAGAATTTACACCAAATGTTGGATTCGTTTTGTTCCTTTAATCTTGTATAAATAAACAACACTCCGTTGTTTTTTAGGACACGATTACACTCTTTTGCGAATTCATTAATTTTGAAGTGATGAATGGCGTTAAATGAAAAAATACAATCTAACGAATTGTCAGCAAACGGTAGCTCTTCTGCAATGGCTTGCTTAGTTTGTAAATTTTGGATGTTAGACGATATCTTAGAAATTTGTTGTAACATTTCGTAGTTAACATCAACACAGGTTAGTGATAATCTATTTCTAAGTTTTTCAATTAATTTTATTGAATATCTTCCATCACCACATCCAATGTCAGCAGCAACAATGGTTTGCTTGAAAGCAAGTTTTTTTGTGATGTAGTTGATTAGTTCGTAATCAATTGTTCTAACCTGTGAATAAATAGACGCAATTTGAGAGAAGTGATCTAACATTAAAGAGTCTACTGAACTAGTTACAGTGGCTTTACCGTCTTCGTAGATCATATTAAATTAAAATTTCTTCACTATTAAAACCGCCCTAATGTAGATAGAAAAAATGGTACGCTAGCGGTAGTATTTAACCGATCTATACTGGATAGACCTAACATGTGAAAGATGCTGTGCATTACATCCCTAATTAGTTAGGCTTAATCTATTCTGGTTTTCTACATTATGGAAATACTTGTTTTTAATCCAAACATAACAAACTCACATTCATTGGAGAATGAATAGTGAATGTGAAATAAATAACAATGAAATACTAAGAGAATGAATAAAAGATATGATCAATGTT
>JACATA010000034.1 GCA_013390375.1 Marine Group I thaumarchaeote | reverse complement strand
ATAGCAAGAGAAGCAGAGGCAAAGATTGGGTTTATGATCTGATTAAGGGTGATAAACAATTTGTTTTTGTATCTGAAGTTCCAGGTCCTGATGATAAAATTATGGTAAGACTCATTGATGGAATTTTATACGTTCGTAGCTCTGGTGGTTTTTCAAAAGAAGTTGTAATTGAGAATTCAAATCAAATGAAGATATCTGATTTTAAGTACAGAAATGGTGTCCTAACACTTCGAATAAATTAAAGACTTTTTACAATTTCAGGAGATGTAATGTCGATATGACTGATCTCTATAGGTTACTTCCAGAGGAGATGGAAAAAATGGTGATTGATATGGGTTATGATAGATATAGAGCTAATCAAATTCTAATGCCTCTTTATTGCAAATTTCCTAAAAGTATTGCAGACATTAAACAACTTCCAAAAGAAATGATTGCAGAATTGGTGGATGCAGGATATACAATAGGTTCAGCAAAAGAAGTTCATAAAATTACAAGTGACGATGGAGATACAACAAAAGTATTACTTAATCTCACTAATGATAAATCTGTTGAAACAGTTCTCATGCAATACAAACCAGAAAAGGTTGGAGGACTTCCAAGATCAACAGTATGTGTTTCTACACAAATTGGATGTGCAATGGGATGTATATTTTGTGCAACAGGACAGATGGGTTTTGAAACAAATCTAAAGGCAGAACATATCATATCACAGGTGATTCATTTTGAAGAAATTATTGAACAACGAAAAGAGCACATTACAAATTTAGTTTTCATGGGAATGGGGGAACCAATGGCTAATTATGATGAAATGATTAGAGCTGTAAAAATTTTAACAGATCCAAGAGGATTTGGATTGGGTCAACGGCATATTACAATTTCAACAATTGGAATTAAAGCAGGAATTGAGAGATTAGCTGAAGAAAATCTCCAGATTGGTCTTGCAATATCACTTCTTGCTCCAAATAATGAATTACGTAAAAAGTTAGTTCCTACAGCAACATCAGATTCTGTTGAAGAAATTATTGAGGCAGGGCATAATTATTTTAAGAAAACTGGTCGACGTGTGACATTTGAATATGTATTAATGGATGGAGTTAATGATTCACGTGAAATTGCAAATGAATTAGCAGAATTATTACGCGGTAATGGATCACATGTGAATTTAATTCCTATAAATCCAACTGCAGGAGATTTTGAACGACCATCAAAAAGTAGGGTCTTTGAATTTAAACGGATTTTATCTGGAGCAGGAGTAAACTGTACAATTCGAATTGAAAAAGGTACAGAAATATCAGCTGCATGTGGTCAGCTTAGAACAGATATTGTCGGATGATTCAGATATTTTCGAATAAACTAAAGACTCTTCGCCAATTCAAGTTTATGTGGTAGATACTTGTCCGTTATGTTTGTCAGACCATACTTTGAGAATGCTTCAAGCTCCGCCTTTCTTTTAATTTTTAAGAATACTTCAAGTTCTTTCTTCCAAATGCCTTCTTGGTATCTCGGATCTTTCAGTAGATCATGACATCTCTTTATGTCAGATTCTGTCATTGGTATAGTAGGAAGTTTGTATTTTTCAATATCAGTGGCCCACACACCAACCCATTTTGCATCTGGAACAGTCAGCCCTCTTAAATGCGCTGCATTGGCAGAACCTGATTTTATCACCATTGCGATATGTTCACCATACACATCACCATCTGTTAAAATAACTACAGGAAGACTCAATTCGTCATGAAGTCTTTTTAAAAGTGTCCTGGTTGAACGGGGAGCCTGACCTCCAGTGTCAACTATAATTGCTTTAAATTTTTTATCAACTTGTTCTTCAATAAATCTGGTAAACAAACCACCTTTCTCAACTGCAATTACAACTTCTGCACTTGTTTCTATTAATTCTGCAGTGGTCAAACTTGGACCTATAGCATATCCATCCGGATGATCAGACAAATTTGTTTTTTTTCCCTGATATCCAGGTACAGTGTACTCTATTGTTAAATCCCCAAACACACTACTTCGTTCCTCTGGAAATACATGAAAAGATTCTCTCGGTGATGCAAGTACAGCCTCGAGGTCAACTATTATGTTATCAGATTCAGCCTGATCTTCAAAGTCAACTTCAAAAGCCTGAGACGAGTAATATACATCTCGAAGAGTCGAAGATTTTTTTTGGCTTGTTAGCCTGTTAGCAAAAAATGCTAGCCACATTAGTTGCGTAAACGAACGAAGTTGAGATGAATTTCTAGAGCTTCTAACCGCTGTGTTTGCTCCAAGTATGTATTGACGTATTTTTTTATCATATACAATATTGCTTACTGAACGACTAGGAATTGAAAATTTTGGGAAATTTCCTTTGTCGAGATCATCATAAATCTGTGCACCATGCTTTCTTAAAAGATCAGCAAGCGTACTTTGCTTATCCACTGAAACTTTTTTCTTAGGTTTTTTCTTCAACTATAGGTTCCTCCGTAATCATTTTCTTATAATTTGGCTCTTTCTTTTTACCAGCAAGCTCTGTACAAAATTGTGCTATCAATGGAATGTATTTTGAATAAAGATTCTTCCTCTTTATAGCAGCTTCAGCTTGACCTCTTTTAGACATGAATGAAGATAATTTTCTAGACAGAGATAGTAATGCTAGCTTTAATTCACGCTCAATCTCAGGTCTATCTGCTACATTTTCTTTCCCTACTGTTTTGTAAGGTATTCGTGTAGAACAGATATGTGATACTATCACCAAAGGTGGCTCACCCTTTACTTTGTAGCGTGACCAGTCAGTGTCATTTACAACCTTTAGAACCACATCACTTCCCTCATCATAAAGAAGGGGGATTCTGTTAGCAAATCGATAAACTTTGATTCCGCGGCTAGAAATTTTTCCCCCATATGCTATTCCCATCTCGATGATGAATGGAAATCCTGAATAAGCAGAAGCCCCACGCTGTACAACCGCAAGAAAGTCTGGTTCAAAAAATCGCTGCATACCTTTTTCCAGTGGAGATTCGCCTAGTGGAGCCAAACAACTTGGATCAGGTGCCATAAAGTCATCAAATGATTGTAATGCGTCAGTAAGTTTTACAAGCTCCTGGTTTGTCATGGTACCAATTCTGTGTTCAGGCTTGAACTTTGCAAATTCAGCAAACTTTAAAGCTGTAGTTGGTCCTACCCTTTGGAAGCGTTTCGACAAAAATGAGGTTAATGTCTCACCTTGTACAGTACTTGCCAGTTGTTTATAGTAAAAACTTTCAGGATCCATATCAACGGAAACAGATTGCGATTCGCCAAAGTCCCAGTAGGTTAATTTCTTGTTTCCTATATCAATTTCTTCAATGGTAGTCTTGCTTAATTTTTCAAAATCCATTTTTAAAAATGACATCAAAGCCATTACTGTACGAACAGGTCGTGTCAAAGCTTTCCATTTTTTTTGTGTCTTATCCATTATTTCCGAATAACTAAGATTTTTGTTGGCTAATCCTAGCTCTTTCCTAACTTTTAAGATCATATTGTCATCAACCGCCGGAATTTGATAATGAGTGTCTAACAGCATTCGTCGAATTGTTTCAACGTCAATTCCATGTGGATGCGGTCTGATGATTGTTGGAGAGGGTGGCATTGTTCTGACAACTTTCGTATACCTGTACCTGTCTCCTTTTGGATCATCAAAAGTAATTGTTGCATATGGCGTTATCAGTGAGGTTTGATAGACATAGTCGCGTATTTTTGAACCAGCTTTTGAGTAATCACCCTCTAAACGTATACTCAGTGACAGTCCAGCTTTTGCAACTTCTTTTGTTTCGTGTTTTAGTATTACAGGTTTGTTCTTCTGTATATCCAATAACATTTCATATTCATCCTGGATTTTTCCATCTGTACTACTCTTCACAATTAAGGGCTTGTTTGTTGTAATCTGGCCGTAAAGAATTGCCATTGTAGCGCCCAACCCAAACATTCCCCTTGCCTGCTTTAGACCAAATTTTGAGCCATACAGAACTGTACCAAATGCCAAAGGAACCTGCTTTGACTCAATACCAGGACCGTTGTCCCTTACGCTTAAGATATACTGTTTTGGATCAGGCTTTTCTGCATCAACTGCTTTTATCGACATGTGAACATCAGGTAAAATTCCTTTTTGATCACATGCGTCAAGAGAATTCTCTATGAATTCACGAACTGCAGTATAAAGTGACCTTGTTGGATTGCTAAAGCCTGCAAGATCCCTGTTACGATAAAAAAATTCACTAGGAGAAATCTGAGTAAAAGTTTCTTTAGAAGACATCTTGATCTTCCCATAATTGCAATCTGGCGAATTTTTGTTGTCGTCTTGCAAATTCAATTTTCTTGTAAACATGTCCATGCATGCTACCACTTAGCAATGATTCAATGGCATCAATAGCAAGTTTTAGTTGTGTTGGTTCACCAATGACTGACACAGTTTTTCCATAAACAGTAATGTCTGCGTTACTCAAATTTTCCATATTCACTCTCGCCTTACCACCATTACCTATTATTCTTCCTTTGAGCCTTTCCATTTGTTCTGGAGATTTTGCACCAAACTCACGTAAATTAATTACATGTAAAGTATTTTCACCTTTAAGTAATCTGACAGCTTTTTGTGGTGAAAATCCTCTGCCTATTGCTGTTATAATTTCCAAAGCCTTGAAAGTTTGAAATTTTTCATCAACAATGTCACTAAAAACTTTAACTTCCCCATTTTTACTATCTATTGCTAATTTCACTGAACAAGTTTTTTCAATTTTTGATTTAATTTTTCCAGACTTACCTATTAGAACACCGATTCTATCTTCTGGAATTCTAACTAATTCTTCAAAACTCATTTAGCAAAATTATTTTTTTAGAAATCTTTTGGGATATGATTATTTTGTTTAAGCCAATCTGCTTGTGGTAATGTGTATCTCCATAGAATATCACCTCTTTCAGCCTTTCCAAATAACCAGGGTGCAATTATCACTATATCATTATCACGTATCCATACTCTGCGTTTTAGTTTTCCCCTAATTCTTCCTCTTCTAGTAACACCATCAGCACATTTTACCAAAAGGTTTTCACCCCCAAGAAGCTTGATTACTCTTCCAAACATCTCGCCTTCTTGAGGTATTTGTAATTCTTTTAATGCACTTTCGTTTAAGACTTTACGTTTACCCATAGAAAAAAGTACAAATTTTTCTATATAATTGTGATGATTTACATTTTGAAAACAAGTAAGAAAGGAACTCCATCAATCTCTTTGACTCCCTCTTGTGATCCAATTCCAATATTTGCAGACAAAGAAATTATCTCTTTTCCAACCATGTTAATGTTATTAGATCTTCTCAATAGATCCTTTGCCTCTTCTTTATCAACAACTTTTTCCGCATAACATTTTTCACTTATTTTGAGAGTAAAATTATCACGTTTGAGAGTCCTGCCTAACAAATCAGCATCACATATGTTTAGCATAAGTGTGTCGCTATGATTAATCAAACGGGCAGAAAACATTAAGCATATTTACCCTTAATCGTGGATTTTGCTCCACACGCTTCACAAATAAGAAAATGTATTCTTTTTTCCTTTTCTATTCTTGTATCAGGGCTTTGGCAAGCAAGACATTTAATGTAATCACTGACATAAATTTCAAGCAGCCGTTTAAAATCATCAGGATCCCTTTTTCCAATAAACATTGCACTATCACCGACTCTTTCAGCAGGAACTGCAAATTCTTTTGATAGATATTGTAGTAATTTAGTAGGATCTCTACGCATTATCTTTGCAAATTCAGCAAAATTTCTCAAGTAAGTCTTTTGTCCCTCCCACATCACATCTACTGGAGGAAGTTCAAATCTGCTATCAGCGACTTTAGAATTTTTATTCAAATTCTTTTCTATTCGTTTTAACAGCTTTTCATATTCCGACTTTGCCATAAAAACGGAAGTTCTAATTCCCCCTATATGGGTTTAGATAAAAAAAGAAAATATCCTAAGGTTTACCTATTCGAAAAACATTAGTTCCACATTCAGGACAAGTACCTTTAACAGCAGGTCGTCCATTTTTTAATGTAACTTCTTCAGGATCTTTAATTTCTCTTTTTGTTCTACATTTTACACAATATGCAGTTGTGCCCTTTGGTATCATTCTAACTTTTGACAAGTAGAGTCGTATTTAGTATATTGCTGTAAGTTTTTTTTAACCAGAAACTGGATGATTGTATAATTTTTAGTGGTATTACCTAATCTTATTTAACTAATTTTGATAATATGTGATATTTTTCAATTGTAGAGTAATTGATGTGAATTTTGAGTAAATTTTATCGGAATAAAATTTTGAAAGGTTTGTAATATAAATAATAGATTTTTGTAATTTACAAATGGCATCAATAAAGGGTATCGCAGTAACTATAGCTATTCTTGTTGGTGTTGTATCTGCTAGTTTTATGGTTTATCTAATACCTGAAGACACAACAATGAAAATTGTTGTGTCTGATTTTGAAGAATATCTTGATATTACCAAAGAAAAAGCTTCGATGGAAGTTGCAGGTATTGATGAATCATTTGAAAAATTGATGGAAAAGAAGATGAGCCCTGATGAGTACATAAGGAT
>JACATA010000033.1 GCA_013390375.1 Marine Group I thaumarchaeote | reverse complement strand
CATACATTTATTCCGTTGGTTGATTGTTCATTGTATAAAATACTTAAGCAACAAACATCTTTTCGCTTCCACCGAAAATAGTTTTTGGTTGTAAAGTAACCGAATAAAATTTTGGGGTAAAAAACATAATACCATCAGCAACAATTTTGTCAGTAATTTCACGTGCATTCTTCCTGATTTCATTTGCATTATCTCCCAATCCCTCCCTCTTAACTTCTATAATGATACAGGCTCTATCAATTTGAGTAGGAGCACAGGCAAATTCATTGGTCATTGTAAAAGAATGTATAATTGGATTAGAACTAAGAGCCTCTATTTTATCAGTAAATATAATATCATCTGGGTTTGTACTTAGCACGCCAATAGATATTCTGTTTCTGTGTTTTGATTCATCAATTATTATTTGGAACTGTTCTTGCAAAGGGTGTTGACTCAGGCGTTGCCATTCCAGTGTATCAGTGAGCCAATCGCCTTTCGTCTGGAACTCTATCTCCAGTGAAAATGCATCCGTTACAAAAAGAGAAGAGCCGACTAAAAGTACCAAAAATATTAAAAATTTTAACATGTTTAACCCGTTTAATATTTAATCTATTAATCTTACTTACTATTCAAATCTTATAATTCTCGTTTTGATTGAAAACTAATTTAATTTAGATAATTCCTTAACCTGTTCCTGAATGTAATCAAAGCCATCCTGCCAGAATCTTGGTTTGGTGATATCCATGCCAGACTCGCGAAGTAATTTCTCAGGCTTTTTTGTTCCCCCTGCTGATAAAATTTCAATATATGTTGGGGCAAAGCCTTTCCCCTCTTTTTTATATCTCTGAAATAATGAGAGTGCTAACAAATTTCCAAAGGCATATGCATAGCAATAAAACGGTGCATGATGAAAGTGCGGTATGCAGCTCCATTCTAATCCAAAGTCTTCAGAAACTTTGACCGAATTCCCAAACTGCTCATTGAGATTCTGGAGATAGGTTTTTGATATCTCATCGACGGTAGTGCTGTTAGCAATCTGCTTATGGGCTTCAATTTCAAACAATGTAAAAAAAGACTGTCTCCCTATAGTTGCATAAAAGTCGTCTATTTTCTCCGACAGCATGGTCTTTTTTTCCTGTTTACTCACCGTTTCGGATAATTTATCATATAACAGCATCTCAGAAAATGTAGAAGCAGTCTCAGCTAATGGTAATGAAGCATCAGACACCAATATTGATTTGTCTGACGCCGATATGCTATGTATGGCATGGCCAATCTCATGCGCAAGCGTAAATACATCACGCGACTTTCCTGTAAAATTTACCAATACATACGGAGTTATCTTTGGAGAAGGTGTGCTACAAAATGCACCAACAGTTTTTCCAGGACGAATAATCGAATCTACATGTTTTTTCTTAAACACATTGTCAGCGTATTCTGATAAAACAGGACTGAATTTTGCAAGTGACTCTAAGACTAATTTTACAGATTTGTCATACGCGTAATTTTTTTCTTTTATTTTTGATTTTCTTGGGGCATAAAGATCATATCGTCGCAGTTTCCTCATGCCAAGCAATTTTGCTTTTTGCAAAAAGTATTTCTGAAAAATTTTTGAATTTTTCTTGCAAACATTAAGCAGTGTTTTTGTTGTCTCATTATCAACGTTATTGGAAATATTTCTTATCGTTATTGGAGAAGAAAATCCGCGCATTCCAATTCCCTCATCCCTCCAATTTAGTACAATGTTTTGATAAATTTCTCCAGTCACTCCCTTGTTTTCATTATATTTTGAGAATAATGATTTGTATGCCGCTTCCCTTGTTTTTGCCTTTTTGCTTCGAACAAGTGTTGTCAGCTGTTCCCTATTCATAGTTCTTTTTTTGCCATCCACAGTAACAACGTAAACGTAAGCATTGGTGATCTTATCGTACAGCTTTACAAGTGCGGAAACACCTGTCACATCAAGAGTGTTGATTATCCTTTCTTCAGGCTCACTTAGCGAATACTTTGCCAACAGTCTTTTGAATCTAAGATACTCAGAAAACTGCCCTGCAGATTTTATCAGTCGTCTTGCATTCTTTTCATCAACCTGTTTTTTCCACCAGAGATCAAAAAACAGCAATCGGTTTTCAATGTCAGAGCCAAATTTGCTGATCCGTGTCAACAATGATGTGGCTTCATCTGATTGTGTATTTTCAGAGTAGCGTAATGACGCATATCCACCTATGACGCTTGATTTTTCTGTGATATTTTCTATATCGCGTAATAATCTCAGAAATTTTCCCGATGAAACTTTTGGATTTAGTGATTTTTTGATCTTCTCAAATCTTTTTGCATTAGATTCTATCTTTGCTAGCTTTTGATCAAAAACTGCCCTAGTCGGGTTTTTAACCAGTTCATCAAGATTCCATTTTCCTAGTTTATGTCGCATCATAACGCATCAATAGTAGTCCTTATGAACATAACACCATTTCCATGACTTTGATGGAAGTGCAACCATAACAGGATGTCCAGTCTCTTTGAAGTGTCTTGTTGCATGTAATCCAACTGAAGAATCACAGCAACCAACGTGACCGCACGTTAGGCACATTCGCAATGCAACCCAAGGAGTCTTTTCCTTTTCACACTCCTCGCATTCCTTTGTATTTGGAGAGATTTGGTCATTTGCCTGTACATAATGCTCACATTTGTTTCCCATAATGTTTGTAAACCTGAATAGTTTCTATATATTTTCACAACATTTTCTAATGCCTAAATAATGTATTTGCGAACAAAATTTGGATCCGTCGTCTAGCTTGGTTTGGATGCCGCACTCACACTGCGGAGGTCAAGGGTTCAAATCCCTTCGGATCCATTTTTAGTACATACTTTCAATGGTTAGAATACACATGAAATGCAATGGTACTTAAGAAAAATGAAATCAAAAGCAACAAAGTACAAGCAAAGAATAATTAACATTTGGAACGAGGTTGCACCATTTTACCACAACCGATGGGCAAAAAATGAGATTGGTCCTTTTAGCGTAACAAACAGTCTGATAAAATCTGCAAGAATAAAGTCTGGATATACAGTACTGGATCTGGCATGTGGTACGGGTCTTGTTACAAAGAAAATTTTAACCAGGGTTGGAAGGGGTCAGGTTTACGGTGTTGACAGCTCAAAGTCTGCACTAGACATTGCAAGAAAGTGGGTAGGAAAGAAACAAAACATACATTTCATTCTTGGCGATGCTGAAACAATCCAGTTTGACACAAAGTTTGACACAATCACGTGTCAGTATGCTCTTTTTTTCTTTCCCAATGCACAAAAGGTACTGAAAAACATGAAAAAATTTCTGAAAAAGAATGGCATCATTGCAATGAGTGTTCATGGCAAGTTTAACGTCCCTTACTTTGATAGTATACTAAAGCCAGCAAGGAAGATCATTCCAGATTATCTTCCAAAATATCCAGACATGGATCGCTTTGGAACCAAAGACACCTTCAAGGATGTGTTTGTAAAGGCAGGATATGACAGAGTTGTTGTAAAAAAACTGCTATTCCGATATAGTCCAGGAACGTTTTCAGACTATTGGAACAACTACAAAAAATATCTATCAAAACCATTAAAAGAAAAATTCAACGCGTTAAACAAATTTCAAAAGGCAAACCTTCAGGAGATGGTGAAAGACAACACGTTACAATATACAAAGAAAAACGGAAAGATTGACTTTCCCTGGGAAATTTTACTGCTGACTGCAAGAAGTTAGTCTAACGGAACCAAAAAGTGTATCTGACTAGATAGACGTCCCTTCGGATCCATTTTTAGATGTGTTAGAACATAAAACAATATGAAAGTAACAAAAATTTCTGCAGTAACATTACCAATTTCTGATATGAAAAAGTCAGTCGATTTTTATTCCAAGATTCCAAACTTTAAGATAGTTTATGGCGGTCCTGACAGCCAATTTACGTCGTTTCTGATAGATGATACGGCAAAGTCATATCTAAATCTGAAATTAAATGAAACGCATTCACCAGATTTCGGCAGAATTATTTTTTACACTGACGATGTTGATGAACTCTTTGCTTACATGCAGGATGATAAAACAATTTCAGGACTGGGCAAACTTGAATCCAAACCACAAGACGCAACATGGGGCGAACGATTTTTTCACATGTTGGATCCTGATGGTTATAAGATGTCATTTGCAACACCAATTGGTGATGAATGATATGGAAGTAGGAGATTCTGCACCAGACTTTGAGTTGGAAGCAAATGATGGAACTATGATAAGCTTGAAATCTTTTGCTGGAAAAAATAATGTAGTCCTATGCTTTTATCCAAAAAATCATCTCTTTGCATGCCCATCAAAAAAGGTGTTCGATATGGCAAAGAGTGTAATTTCTGTCTATCCTGAGATCTTATCAACTAATTCAAAGTTATTTGCAATTTCTATCGACACAGTAGAATCGCAGAAAAAGTTTGTTGAGGAATATAACATTCCATATTTGCACCTTAGCGATACTCAAAAGGACACTTGTAAAAAATATCCGGGCACTAACATTGCTGGACTTGCAAAGCGCTCAACTTTCATCATAGATAAAAATGGAATCATTAAAAATATTTTCCGAGACATAGATGTGAAAAATCACGGAAACCAAATTGTGGAATCTTTAAAAAAATTAGATTAGGTGTATTAATTCTATAACTAACCAAGTGATCTAGAATGTTTGCTTGTATGTGGTCTTTCCCCGGGATACTTTCTTCTCATATGACCAGATGGTCTTGCATACAAGAGCTCCAGGAACCATGATTCATGTTCAACTTCTTCAGCAAGTATGTCCTTTGCAATATCATATGTGACTGGATCTTTACCACTTGTCATTTGGCATACCCTGTCCCAATTAACAAGTGCACCCTGCTCAGCCTTGAGGCATTTTTCTAAAATTGCTTTTAGGTCTGTTGGATTTGGAGGCAGTTGAAGAAACTCACAGCCAGACATCTTAATGAACTCAGTAGCGTCTTTTGGCAGAGAGCCACCAAGCTGATAGATTCTTTCAATGCATGACTCAAAGTGGCTGAGATCTTCAAGCCTTGCGTCCTCAATTACACCCTTGACTCCTTCACCCTCCATGCCGGTACAATTTGCCCGCAGCAATGTGAAGTAGTAATATGCTGTGAATTCAACAGACGCGTTGGTCACTAATTCCTTGATAAGGTCATCAACATTAATTCCGTTTTTTTTCAGAGTCTCAATGCCAACCACATGAGGGTTTTTTCCCATTGCCATAAAGATAATTTAAATTTCTAAATAAAAAAGGTATGGGATGGTAGAAAGTAATTATGATATTTTAAAAATACAGGTTGGGGCATCTAAAAAGGAAATACGTAGGGCTTATCGAAATTTGGTCCTAAAACTTCATTCAGATAGGGGTGGTGATGATGAACAGTTCAAAATAATCCAACGTGCGTATGAAGATTTACGGCTTGGGAAAAAGTATCCTGACACCTCTGATGAAAGAAAGGAGAAGGCAAAATTTTATTCTGGAGATTTAGATGCTGATCAGCGTAGAAAAAATCTTCTACTGTCTCAAGATATTTCACGTGAAATGAAAACTGCCCAAGAATGGGCTGCGGCTCTTAACCGTGCAAATGCTACTGGCCAGCGTTTGTTTGGTTCAAAGGAATTAGGCCAAATGGAGTTTGAAAGAAAAATAACTAATACACTTACAATCAAAGGAAAATTTTGGGCTGGTAATTTCAGATATGATAATCCTGTAATGATGTGGGGTAGTATTACAAGTCCATATATCAGTCCGTATGAAAAGCATAAAACGCACATACATCTTACAAAGGGAAATTTTAGAATGATTGATTCGCTACGCAATAAGTACGATATTGATGGCGGCGCAAAAATTACGGTGGACAATGGTGATATGGAAGTTGGTAATGTAAGAGGCAAAAGACAACGTGTCCAAGATCCACAAGGCAGGGTTGGGATGTCTACTGTCATAGAATATTTTTCTGAGCTTAATGCACCAAACGGCAAAATTGTCACAGGAGATGTAAGAGACACTGTTAAACTCGATGCAGATACTGTAATTACCATTAACCTAGTGGACAACGTAAAAGTCACCGGAAAAAACATTCTAGTCTATGGAAGTAAGGTGACCTATGATGTTGAATTCTTTTTAAAGAAAGACGGCAAGATTAGATTTTATGATCAGGGTTCTGGCTTTGACATAAGCGATGATGCGATCGTAAATCTTGAGAATGGCAAGAAAATCAAAATCCGTGACCTGAAGCGGGATAAGCTGATCAGTCTTGGCGGGAAAGATATCACATATGATTACATTAATGACAGAGAGAATATAAAAAAATCAGCTAAAAAGAATTCTGGAAATAAATTCGGACTTGGGAAAATATTTCACAAGTAATCTTATTTTGATGATTTGTACTTTCCAGATAAAATTATACAAACAAAAATTCCTTTGCCAGATATGAATTTCGCCTTATGCCTGATTCCTTTTGGTATGAAAACTGTTGAGGGGGCAGACACCTTGTATGTTTCATCACCTAGCTGAATTTCATATTTCAATTTTGAATTTTCAGAAACGATAAGGTTGATTTCATCCGCGTTAT
>JACATA010000032.1 GCA_013390375.1 Marine Group I thaumarchaeote | reverse complement strand
TGTACACAAAATTCCAAACTCAAATCCACTGTTTAATGGTGAGGCGCCTGATGATGCCTCAGCTAATACGGCTGCGCTGGCGTCTACTACGTAGACATACCACTTTCCGTTAACTGCTTGGTTCATGTCGTAGGAGTTAGATCCTACGCTAACTGATGGTCCATTGTTGATGTCAGTTTCTATATCAGAAACATCTGGGTCGTTAACAACAATTTCTAAAATTGCTGCACCTTGTAATGTAGTTGTTGAGACGGTTAACATTCCGTCGGTAGAACTTAAGTCGGATGCTGCCTCAGGCATAAAGCTTGGGACACCGATTGCCATTCCACCGGCGAACATTATCGCCATTATTGTAAGACTAGTTAATTTACGTCCTATTTCGTTTTTCATGTTATTAGAATTTCTTTGAAATTTTAGTATATAACACTAATGAACATCTTGTCCATTTTTGCATATCTTCATATACATTTTACAGATCGCGATCATAAATATTATAATTTTTAGATCATTTATTGAAATTATTGCAAAATAGCTGTCATAATTAATAAGTCTTTTTATGCTCTGTAATGATCGATTTTGTGCCTAAAAGATCTTTATAAAGTGAGATTGCTTCCTTCTCGTCCTTTGGACCAACCAATACAGCAGAGCCACGCTTCATGAAACTGACAGATAGATCGTCTGTCCTAACAGAAAGGCCAAGATCACCCAAATTTTCCACAACAAACCCCTTTTCCTTGGCAATGGATGTAATCTCATCAACATTTAGTGCCACAGGGTAGGTGGGTGTAACGGAAAATGTTCTTTTTCCCTTGTTTCGTCCGCATAACTCCTCAAGTATGAGCTCTTCCTTTGGTTTTTCTTGTTTTCTGCCAGTGCCACACACTGAACACTCTTGAACCCTTGAGACTTTGGTGAAATTAAAGACAAGGTTTTCCAGGTCAACATGTAAAACCTTGTTTTTAAGACTTGGTTCTTTTCCTGTAATTACTTTTACAGTTTCAGAGACTTCAATGCCGCCTATGATAGAAAGTATTGACGGATGTACACCTTCAATACTGCAAGTTGGCATAGAATCTTCATCAAGTGCAGGAAACAAACAATGATAACAAGCAGTTTCGTTAGGCAAGATTGTAAAACACTGACCAGTAACACCAACTGCTGCACCAGTAACGAAAGGAATTTTGTTTTCTATACAAGCTTTGTTAAGTGAATACCGTGCATTAACACTGTCAAGTGCATCAACAACAACATCGCAGCCATCAACAACTTCGAATGCAGTATAATCATTTATTGAAACAGGCATTTCTTCTATAATGATGTCTGCATTAAGTTTACGTAATTTTTTTGCAGCAGTTTCAACTTTTACTTGACCAACATCATCTTCAGTGAACATTGTTTGTCTGTGCAAGTTTGACAACTCAATTACATCTCTGTCAACAATTCGAATTTTTCCAACACCCATTGCAGCAAGTCTTGTTGCTATTGGATTGCCCAAACCACCAACACCAACAATACAAACCTTAGCTTGTTTTAATTTTAATTGTCCTTGATAACCAATTTCTTCTAACATAATTTGTCGAGAATATCTGTCCAATTCTTTTTCGGAAAGGTCAGATACCTGTTCCCCTGTCCCACTGGATCCCCCTGCTACTGCAGGAAGAATTGATACTTCATCACCATCACTTAGTGTGGTGTCAAGACCTGAAGAAAACTTTGCATTCTTTCCATTGATGTAAATGTTGATCAATGATCTTGGTGTACCATCTTCATTTAGAACTCTGCGTTTAAAATCATCACCCATTGTTTCCGAGATTTTAGTAAACGCATCTTTTAATGTGCCAGCGTCAAGATTAGTTTTCTTCTCTCCTGCACCTCCATTCAGAACTGAGGGAATTATGAAAGTAATACTTGTCAATTTACTTCACAACCGCTGAAATCTTTGCAACATCAGCCTGCATAACCTGTGGTCTGGATAGTACTTCCATTATAGATTCTGTCGCCTTTAATCCATTACCAGTTACATAACAAACTGTAGTTTCATCCTTGTCAATCTTTCCGTCTTCAACCATTTTCTTTAGTACAGCTACTGATACACCACCAGCAGGTTCTGTGAATATGCCTTCTGTTCTTGCAAGCAACAATATTGCGTCAAGTATTTCTTTGTTGTTTGATTCTTGAGCTATTCCATTGTACTGCTTTAGCCTTTTTAGAACATAACGACCATCACCTGGATCGCCAATTGCTAAACTTTTTGCAACAGTGTCTGGGTTTTCTACTGGAATAACATCATCACTGTTATTTTTAAATGCATTAACTATCGGCGCACAACCATGTGGTTGTGCACAATTCATGTGCATCTTTGATACTTTGTCTATTAATGAAACTGTTTCTAACTCCTCAAATCCTTTACAAATTGCATTGAGCATTGCCCCACTTCCAGTTGGAACAATTAATTGATCAGGTACTTTCCAGTCCAATTGTTCAGCCACTTCATATGCTAAAGTTTTTGAACCCTCAACATAGTAAGACCGCATGTTAATGTTTACAATGCCAACTCCCTTGCTGTCACCTATCTGTGCAGCTATTCTGTTTGCATCGTCATAAGTTCCATCAACAGCTATGTAATTTGCACCGTATGACAACGCTTGGGCAATTTTTGCGTGCTCTATATCACTTGGTGCAAATATGTAACATGGAAAGTCTGCTTTTGCTGCATGTGCGGCTGTCGCTGACGCTAAATTACCAGTTGATGCACATCCTACAGAACTTAAACCAAATTCTTTTGCTTTAGAGATTGCAACCCCTGCAGGCCTGTCTTTAAATGAAAATGTTGGGTTGACAGAGTCATTTTTTATGTATAGATTGTTTAGTCCAATCTTCTTTCCTAGCTTTTCTGCTCTAACAAGTGGTGTCATTCCAGCGTTTATGCTAACAATATTGGACTTGTCAATGATTGGAAGCATCTCGAAATATCTCCAGTAGGTCTGCTCACGATTTGTAAAGGTGTCTTTTGTTATAGGTGGAAAGTTATAATGAACGTCTAGCGGACCGAAGCACTCATCACAGATATACTTGAAAGTAGGATCATACTCCTTTTTGCATTCCCTACACTGTAGGAAGATTTTGCTCATGCCAAACATTTGTAATAGTATTGATAAAATATCCTAATATCAAGTTAAGTATTACTTAACTTTTGAGAGAGTTATGAAAACAGGTTCGTTCACCAGTATGACATGCTGGACCCTTAGGCTCTACCATATAGATCAGCGAATCAGAGTCACAATCAACCAAAACTTCTCTAACTTTTTGTGTATTACCTGATTCCTCACCTTTCATCCATAGTTTCTTTCTCGATCTACTCCAAAACCAAGAGTTGCCAGTAGATAAAGTACGTTCAAGTGATTCCTTGTTTGAATACGCCAACGTTAGAACCTCGTTGGTGTTAGCATCCTGTACTATGACAGGAACTATACCGTCTCCCTTTGAAAAATCAATGTTGGTGATGTTTTGTTCCATAGTTTGTCATAAAATGTGTGTTTGTTAATCTTTACTATATCCTCACAGGAATTCCGTTTTCCTTGATCATTTTTTTTACACGATTAACAGAATGTGTTTCGTAATGAAATATCGAGGCAGCTAAGGCCGCTTCTACATCAGTTTTTTTAAAAACATCAATCATATCTTCAGGTTTTCCACAACCTCCAGATGCAACAACAGGAATAGAAACAGAGTTAACAATTTCTCTTGTCAAGTCAATATCATACCCGTCTTTTGTTCCGTCCATATCTATGCTAGTTAGAAGTATTTCCCCTGCTCCCAAAGATTCCATTTTTTTTGTCCACTCAATTGCATCAATCCCAGTTTCTTTTTTACCACCGTATATGAAGACTTCAAACCAGAATTTTTTTCCATTATCCGTGAATACGTTTTTTTGTCCAGCTACATTGTAGTTTCTCTTAACATCAACTGCAACAACAATACATTGCCTTCCAAAAAGTTCCATTAGTTCAGTAATAATTTTAGGATTTTTTACTGCACCGGTATTAATTGCAACTTTATCAGCACCGCTAAGAAGTATGTCCCTTGCATGCTGAAGTGTCTTAACACCACCACCAACAGTAAATGGGATGTTGATTACTTGTGCAACTTTAGAAACTAATGACTTTATTATTTCTCTATTTTCTTCTGACGCAGTAATGTCAAGAAAGACAAGTTCGTCTGCACCCTCATTGCTATATTTTTCAGCTAGTAAAACAGGATCACCTGCATCTTTAATTGATTTAAAATGTAGACCTTTAACCACTCTACCGTTTGCTATATCAAGACATGGTATTACTCTTTTAGTTAAAGTCATATCCCTTTTGCTTCCTCAATTGTAACCTGATTTTCATAGAGAGATTTGCCCAATATTACTCCAAATGGATCCAGTTCCTTCACTTTAATTACATCGTCAATATTGGAAATTCCTCCACTAACAATGAGGTTAACATTTTCGATTTGATTTACCATTTTTAGCGGCTCTAGGTCAGGTCCCTTTAGTGTACCATCCCTGACTATACTAGTCGATAAATATTCTGAAAAACCCATTTTTCTGAAGTCGTTTACAGCATCAATTAGTGGTATCTTCGTAGTCTGTTGCCATCCATTTACAACTATAAGGCCATCATTATGATCAACCGATATCACCAATTTTTCATTACCATATGTTGTTAGAAGCCTATCAAGCACTGTTTTATCCTTGAATGCAAGCGTTCCTATCACTACTCTTTGGGCAAATTCCAAAGCCTCTTCGATAATTGTTTCATTCCTAAATCCTCCACCAACCTGTACAGGAATTTTGACCGATTTTGCTATGTTACCAAGTGCCTCAAAGTTAGAACCCCTTCCAAGTGTTGCATCAAGATCTACCAAGTGAATCATATCGGCACCAGCAGACTCCCATTTTTTTGCAATTTCCAGTGGATTATCGCTGTAAATGGTTTTTTTACTGGGATCCCCTTTGTAGAGTCGAACAACCTTTCCTTCCATAAGGTCTATCGCAGGAATTATTTTCATTTTTTACATTCACTTAGGAAGTTACTTAACATTAAGGAGCCAATTTTTCCTGATTTTTCTGGGTGAAATTGTGTTCCAATGAAATTTTTTTGTTGAATTACTGCGGGGACCTTAATGCCGTAATCTGTGCTTGCAACAATTAATCCTGTTTCTTTTGTCTTTATCATGTACGAGTGTACAAAATAAACCCATGAACCCTCGTTAATCCCTTCCAAGAAATTATTTTGTCGTTCGATCTCTAAACTGTTCCAGCCCATATGTGGAACTTTCATTGTGTTTGGTAGAAGAACAACTTCGCCATCGATAACACTCAAGCCCTGTTCCTTACCCTCCTCACTTTTTTCAAAGAACATCTCCATTCCAAGACATATTCCAAGTACTGGCATGCTTTCCCCAACATAATCTTTAAAGTCAGTTGAAGAATAATCACGTATACTTCTAATAGCAGGATCAAAGTTACCAACACCAGGCAATAGTAAACCAGAATATTCTTTTGATTTGTTTAAGCCGGTAATGACATCTACCTGTGCATCATTTTTTTCCAGTGAGTTTTTTAGGCTGAAAATATTTCCGGCTCCATAATCAAATATTGCAACTTTCAATGTTACATAGCACCTTTAGTGCTTGGAACCCCCTTTCGCTTTTTGTCAGATGAAGATGCTAACCTGAATGCAACCGCAAATGACTTTATGGCCGCTTCAACCTTGTGATGATCATTTTCGCCATACTTTACAGTGATGTGTATGCATGAGTTAAGATTCTGTGTAAGGGATGAAAAGAAGTGTTCTATGTCTTCCTTTGAAATTCCTTCTATCTTTGTCCGCTTAATCAGCAGTGTAATTTTAGTAAATGGTCTTTTGACTAGATCAATTGATGTTTCCGCCAAAGATTCATCCATTGGAACCGAGGCAAAGCTAAACCTAGTAATTCCCGAGCGGTTTCCTAACGCCTTATCTATTGCTGCTCCGATTGTTATTCCTACATCTTCAATAAGATGATGTTCTATGTTGTCCAGAGATTTTGCCTTTACAGTTAGATCAATCATAGAGTGCTTGGCAAATGAGGTGATCAAGTGATCTAAGAAGCTAATTCCAGTCTGAATTGAGGTCTTGCCTGTACCATCTAGATTAACTGCAGCTTTAATGCTGGTTTCCTTGGTTTCCCTGTTTATTTTTGATGTTCTTGGGTTCATGTGTTATCCCGAGTCTGTCTTTGCCCTTAAACCTGATTTAATACTAACTATCTGTATGGTATTTGATTCCATTTTGAATTTGCACTTGGATGATATCATTACAATCAATCCATCAATGTGACTTTGTAGCTATGTTTGCCTTCCAAAGTATTTAGCGTCTTTTCGTTAAAATTAGAAAAATTTTTGCCGTCAACTAAAACACTTTTTATCGCACCTGAAAATGTAACAGTTCCTTCATTTTCAATCGTTTCAAAAAATATGGATTTTTCGTTATAATCAAAGCTAATAGCGTTAAATCTGCCAGGGTCGTTAAAATGTACTATAAATGGCTCTGTGATTTCAAAATTTCCAATCTTGGTCCATACAATCTTTACATTATCTGACGGAACGAATGACAAATTGATTTTGTTTCCAATCATTCCTGTTGCACGTTGGTTCAAGTTTACTCCTAAT
>JACATA010000031.1 GCA_013390375.1 Marine Group I thaumarchaeote | reverse complement strand
AATTTCTAATTTATCAGACATAAAAAAATAGAAAGACTATGAAGTATGAATAGTTTTCCGCCTGCGCTTGCGTCTTACGGCGTACTCGCTTGAGGGTTTCAACTGAATGAAACCAAAAAGAGTTAGTGATCTTCGTATTTATGTATCGAATTTAGTATACTGATCGAATTTTTTTTCTCGTCTTTTGTTGCGTATTGTGTAAAAAAGATAACCAGCAACTACTACGCCACAGGTTAGACAAGCAAATAATTGTAATTCACCTATTGGAATCATATTACACCAGTATAGCTAACCTTTATTCTCTTTACGTCTTTTCTGTTTAGACGTTCCACCAATATTATGTCCTTTGGGTTTTTTCTTAGTCATTTTATCTTCTCAAAAGAATTTTTGTAGCTGTTTGAGTTTGTTTTGAGTGAATCTTTTATGTAAGATTCTGAAAAACCATGTACTTTTTTAATATGTTCTATAATATCATCACAAGGTTTTTGGCAAGTTTTACACATGTATTTCATACCCAGTACGATATATCACACTATACATACTCATCTAATCTCATCTAAAAAATTTTGGACATTCAGGAATAAACCATAATGCGACATCTACAAAACATTCTAGTGGTTGAGGTGGTGGTCTATCTAAAGAAACATCACATGGTAAGACCTTACCAGCTGTTCATGTATTTGATCTGTTCCTTTGTTAGCTTGTCAATCTTGACGTTCATGGCCTTCAAAGCATCTCTTGCTACTTGTTTGTCTATTTCCTCTGGAACAGTTACAACCTTTTTTGGCATTTTTTTATGGTTTTTCAGAATATAAAGAATTGAAAGCAGTTGGTTTGAGAATGACTGTGCCATGACTTCTGGTGGGTGGCCTTCCGCAGCTGTTAAGTTGGCTATTCTACCCTCACCAATAAGATAGACTTTTTTGCCATTTTTTAGTACACACTCGTCAAGATATGGACGAACCCGCCTAACAGATTTTGATTGCTTCAGAAGAAACTTAGAGTCCACTTCAACGTCAAAGTGACCAACATTTCCAAGTACGGCACCATCCTTCATTGTTAAGATGTGTTCCTTTCTGATGATACTGGTCATTCCAGTTGTTGTTATGAAGATCTCGCCAATTTTTGCAGCCTGTGACATTGGCATAACATCAAAACCGTCCATATGAGCCTCCAATGCACGCACTGGATCCACTTCTGTCACAATTACTTTTGCATTCATTCCACGAAAGTTTGCAGCAACGCCTTTTCCAACCCAACCGTAGCCTGCCACTACAATTCGTTTAGATGCAAGTAACAAGTTCATGGCCCGCAGATAGCCATCTATTGTACTCTGACCAGTGCCATATTTGTTATCAAACATATGTTTAGTATATGCGTCATTGACTGAGATTACAGGATAACGAAGCTTGCCTTGTTTTTCTATAGATCTAATTCGGTTTACACCTGCAGTAGTTTCTTCAGTTGCACCAAAAATTTTCAATGATCTATATTTTTTATCAAAGTGTGCTTTTACATTCATGTCAGAACCGTCATCCGTTAAAATCTGTGGCTTATGGTTTAGAACCTGTTGTATGCACCAATCATATTCCTTAGGACTTTGTCCAGCCCAACAATATGTATGAATTCCCTGCGAAGCAAGAAAAGCTGCTATATCATCCTGAGTAGTAAGCGGGTTTCCACCACAGCATGCAACATTGGCGCCCAACTCTTTGATACCCATAAGTAAAACCGATGTTTCCTTTGTTATATGCAAACAAAATCCTAACGTAATTCCTTTGAGCGGTTTTGATTTTTTTAGACGATTTATAGTGTTATCTAGAATCTGCATATGAGATCTTGCCCACTCGTAAGAGAGCTTACCTTGCTTAGCTAACTTTGGATTTTTTACTTTACTCAACATAAATTTGGATTTTAAGGGAATATAAAATCCTATCATGATTTGAAAAACTTTTTACTACAAGAAAAATGACTGATAATAAGTAAATGACTTGGAAAAAAATAGCGGAAAAAAATACAATAGCTCCTAACAGTGGGGAAGAATTTGATATTGATGGGAAAAAAATTGCTATTTTTAACCAAGATGGATATCATGCGTTGGATGCACTATGTGTACATCAAGATACTTCAATTGCTACAGGTAAACTTGATGGTAACATTTTAGAATGCCCATCACATTTCTGGCATTACAATATCAAAACAGGTGAACTACAAGATTATTTGAAAGGTGTAAAACTTCAAACATATGTGGTTGAAGAAAGAAATGATGGAGTATACATCGATTTATAGTAAAAATTAATTTCTAAAAAAAATCGCTTAATGAAAATTTTATCTTAGATAAATTTTCATAGATTGTATCAAGTGCTTGACTAAATTTGGCTTGTATAGCTGGATCATTTTTTATATTTTCAATATCACTGGCTGCTGCGTTAGCATATGGAGAAATATATTCCTCAAAACTATCAGATAACAGTACGAAAGCTCCTCCGCCTAGTATTATGGCTGTTAAAATCAGCTTGCCAATCATGAATTATCATTTTTAAAAATCAATAAAAAATCCGAAATGTAATATTATTGATTGATTGAAAAAAAAAAATACTATCATTGATTAGATAACAATTTTTATGCCTAGAATCCAAAGATGGTACAATGAACCAGGAAATTCTGCAGGAAATTATCAAGCAAGATTACACAAAGATCCAGCAAGATATTGAAGCGTTTCTAAAAGACATGGTTTCGCAGAATAAAGCTGACGGTGTTATTTTTGGACTTAGTGGTGGCATAGACTCTGCGGCAGTTGCATATCTATGTGGAAAAATATCTGAAACAAAAGAGGTATTAGCACTTGTTATGCCTGATTCCGCCATATCTCCATCTAGTGAGACAGGTGACGCCCTCAAGATTATTGGTGAGATTGGAATTAACTACAAGCTCATTGACATTAATACTATTCATAAAAGATACTCAAATTATCTGGAACCAGATGAACTTGCATTAGGAAACCTACGCGCCAGAATAAGATCAAATATAATTTATTATTACGCAAATCTCAAAAATCTCCTAGTTTTAGGTACGAGTGATAAAAGTGAATATCTTATTGGGTATTTCACCAAGTTTGGTGATGGAAGTGCGGACATGCTACCAATAGTATCACTTTACAAAACACAGCTGCGAGAATTAGCTAAAACCATCGGCGTGCCGAATAATATTATCGCTAAAAAAAGCAGCCCAAATCTCTGGAAGGGACATGATGCAGAAGAAGAAATAGGCATTTCATATGACGAGATTGACCCTGCACTGTATTGCCTAATAGATAAAAAATTGTCAGTAGATGAGACTATCCAAAAGACAGAGATTTCAAGAAAATCAGTAGAAAAGATTTACCAGATGTACCAAAACACACAACACAAAAGAATTTTGCCTGAGAGAGTGTAGAAAATTAATGCAGATATTTGACACGCTCAAAAATATGAAAACAGAGTTAGAATTTTCAGGCAAAGTCAAGATCTACCTATGTGGTGTAACAGTTTACGACGATGCTCACATAGGGCATGCAAGAACAATCATCGTTTTTGATGTATTACGTAGATTTTTAGAATCACAAAAAATTCCCGTAGAATTTGTTCAAAACTTTACGGATGTTGATGATAAGATAATAGATCGAGCGAACCAAGAAAAAACATCGCCGCTGGAACTTGCTGCTAAATTTACCAAAAATTATTTTGATGATTTTGATGGATTAAATGTTAAAAGAGCCACCATATACCCAAAGGCGACTGAGCATATTGAAGACATGCAAAATTTGATTGCTAGTCTTGTTGATAAAAAATATGCGTATGTAACAAAAAATGGAGTTTATTTTTCTGTTTCAAAATTTACTGAATATGGAAAACTATCCAAGAAAAAGACTGATGATTTGATTTCTGGAGCTCGAGTAGCCATTGATGAGGAAAAAAATAATCCAATCGATTTTGCATTGTGGAAGTTTTCAGAGTCTGAACCATCGTGGGATAGCCCGTGGGGTAAAGGTAGACCAGGATGGCACATTGAATGCTCTGCAATGAGTTTAAAGTATCTGGGTGAAAATTTTGAGATTCATGGTGGAGGGCGTGATCTTATTTTTCCACATCATGAAAACGAGATTGCACAATCAGAATCCTTCATTCCAAATCAATTTGCAAAGATCTGGATGCATGTTGGTATGATAACCATAAACGGTGAAAAAATGTCCAAATCCCTTGGGAACGTGAAATCAGTAAATCGTGTTTTAGAAAATTGGGGACCAAACATCATTAGATTGTTTTGTCTTTCTGGTAATTATTCAAAACCAATTGATTATTCTGAGAAATTTCTAAAAGAAAACATTACAAAACTAAGGCAGATAGAATCATGTTATTATGAACTAAGGTTGGCTGAAGGTACTAACGAAGAAACAATTGCGGAAAAACTGGTAAAAGAATGCAAAGAAGAATTTGATTCTGCACTAAATAATGACTTGAACACTCCACTTGCACTAACCGCTTTTTACAAATTAATCAGGAAGGTTAACTCTCTAGCTGCGGAAGAAAAAATCACACAAACCTCTGCAGAGATAATTTTGCCAGAGTTTGAGAGAATGTCAGAGATTCTGGGAATACAAATTCTTAAAGTTTCAGATGCAGAAAAAAATGAAATTAATCAGATGATAAAGAAGCGTGATGAATATAGAATGCAAAAAAACTACGAGCAGGCAGACAATATTAGAACTGAAATTGCAGAGAAGAATATCGTTTTTGTTGACCATAAAAATAAGACTGCATGGGTAAAACAAGAAAAAATTAAGGCAGAATAGTTATTTCTTTGATGCACTTACAAGAGAAATAACATCCCTATCTCGTAATTGATAGTTTGTTGGAACCCTCAAATTGTATCTTAGATCTTTTGCATATAGAAGACCCTTGGTTAAATCTGAGTGGATCTCCCTTGCCAAGTCAACAATTGTAGAACCATCTTTTAGCAATATAAGATCTGGAAGTACACGACCCTTTTTATCAGAAAGCTTTTCTGGTATAGCAACAGGATAAATGGAATTCATCTTTAACAATTTGAAAACCGTGACATTGATTGCAAATTGGACCCCAGTACGCATGTATTCTCCCATAATGTCGCTTTTGATAAAATCAAGAGCATCTCTTTGTTTTTGGTTCAGATCATTGGCTCTTAAAATGTCAAATTGTTCCGAGCCCGGTGAATATTTGATCAGTTCCTTTTGTTCCGCGCGTCTAAGGCTCAGCTCGCTATCGGCACTTGCTGGAACAACAATCATATCATTGTATCTTTCACGGAGTCGCTGAAAGTTTTTATCTGCCCCCTTAACATCTATTTTGTTTGCTACAATCAAAGTTGGTTTAGAGATTCTTCTAAGTTCGGTTGAAAATTTTTTGCTGTCTTGAATATCATAATTTTCAATATCTTTTTCTTCAAGTTGAGTTATCCTTAATGCCTCTTTCACATGACTCTTTTTTACACCCATGCCTTGGTATAATTGAGTTAATGCATTTACCTGATCATTATCAGGCTCGGCCATTTTTTTGAGTTTGTCTCGATTACCCTCAAAAATTTTTTGATACCACATGTTTAACTCCTCTTCAATGTCAGCAAAGTCGGAAACAGGATCACCAGAGCCTACTTCAGCTATACGCCCACTAGAATCAACACCACCAGATGCATCTACAATATGTAACAAAGCATCTGATTGTGACGCAATTGAAAGAAATTGATTGCCTAAACCCTTTCCTTTCCATGCGTCCTTAATTAGTCCAGGTAAGTCAATTAATTCAATTGGAATATACCTCCATCCATCTTTGCATTTAGAGTTGTTTGGGTTATCGTTTACGTTAAATTCAGGATGTACACAAAGCGTAATGGCATATCCAACAGAGGTTGATGATTTTTTAGTGGTAAAAGGATAGGTTGAAATTTCATCTGATGACAATGTAGATGAATTAAAGAATGTAGTTTTACCAGTGTTTGTCTTACCGATAAGACCAATTTTTATTGGCATGGCTAAAAAACAAGTCCTAATTATTTATCTCTGCTGTCTTGACTTTCCACTTTATTTTTGAGTTTATTGCACGAATTTTCTAACTCAGAAATCATCCAACGTATTTCGCTTAAATCTTCTTCAGTTAGTTCATCATTCCATTTTTCCAATATAGATTTGGAAATATGAGAACTGTTATACAATAATGCCCAATATGGATGATGTTCAGCAGTAGTATATGATAACTCTACTACCTCCTCCAAACCATTTTTTGCACGAGAAACAGAATCTATCCCTTCACCAAATATTCGTATTATATTCAGTGCAAGATCTTCTTCTACTTTGAGGATAGTATCCTTTTCTTCAAATGTTTTAACAAGATCTATCAATGATTTGTAAAAATCTGAAAATGATAGTTCAGTCATTTTAAAAAAGACGTTGGTGCTCAGCTAACATACATCGGTTAAACACAACCATGATTCCAGTACTTCTTGCAAGTTCCTCAGCCTCAGCATTATGTATGCCCTCCTGAAGCCAAATTACTTTTGGTTTCTTTTTAATTGCATCTCGAACTACTGGTAATACCTGCTCTGACGGTCTAAAAACATCTACCACATCAATAGAATGATTCAGAGATAATATGTTAGGGTAAGATTTTTTTCCTAATATTTCATCAGCATTAGGATTAACTGGTGTAATATCAAATCCTTGCTCGGACAAATATTTTGGAACAAAATGAGCAGCTTTGGTAGAGTGTTTTGACATTCCAACAACAGCAATTTTTTTTAATGCAAATATTTGTTTGATTTCTTCATCAGTATGAGAGTCTCTTTCCATAAATGATATTAATGAAATTAGTTTTTATAATTTTTATTATGATTATACATGATGCTTACCTCATTTGACAACTTTAGTTTTATCAAAATTCTTTCTTTTTTGAAGGCACATGAATCAGAGTTTTTATCTGGACAGG
>JACATA010000030.1 GCA_013390375.1 Marine Group I thaumarchaeote | reverse complement strand
GGTATAGATGTAACATATTTTGTAAATTCTTCAGTTTTAGGATCAAAGCTGAAAAAGTAATTACTTGATGTGTCAGCTAACCAAATCTTCTGATCTGGTCCAACTGCAACACCATTTGGTGTAGTAAGCCCTGCCGGAAAATTGTACCACTCAACAAAATCTTGAAGAAGAAGACCTTGAGTTACTTCGCCCTGACTTGATTTAAATTCATACCCAGGATAATCAAACTTTACTAGAATGCCAAGTCCACTTGGAACCCAATTTGTATACCAAACATTTTTTTCTGAATCAATTGCAAAGTCGCTAGTAACAGCATCCTCCATAACAGAAGGAATTGCATAGTGCCGTAGCCCTTCTCTATCTTGTGCATAATCTAAAAATGATAGCCTGCCGCCAGTAAAATCATTAATTATAATTTTTGAACCCTCAATAACTAATTTTTGCGGAAGTGACGATTTGCCTTCGTCAGTTTGTGAGTAAGAAATTCTGTCATATGATTCTGAATCTATTGAGAATTTCCATATTGCGTCTGTTCTCTCATCAGTAAACCAGATACTGCCGTCTGGAAAATAGTCCATACCCCACATCATGGAACGTAATTTTGTTGGCTCCATGTTATTTTCAATAGCGCTTACAATGAATGCTTTTTCTATATTTTCCCATACTGCGTTGTCATATTCAGTAAATGTCTCCGTTAGCGGATCAAATTTTGCAACTTTTCCAGTATTTGTTTGTGCAAACCAAACCATGCCATTATGATCCACTGTAATTGCAAGAGGTTGTGTGCATGCAGTGGGTATTTTGTATTCTTTCACATATTCATTTGACCTTGCTTGTTCGTTTGCAGAACAAAATTGTAATGATTCATCATCACTATATCCAAGTTCCAGACCAAGGGTATCCAGATCAAAGGCATCTAATTCTTCTGCAGTTATTTCATCAAAATCACTAGAATCTCCAAACCATTGTGCAGGATTTATCGCTATTGTAACTGCAGAACTTAACATAATACCCGCAACAACCGCAAAGAAGATAATTCCTTTTTTTCTTGTTTTCACAGTGAAAATTCTAAACCGCCATGTTATATCTGATTGCCATCAATATGAAAATATCATAATAGTTTTAAATCGCCAGTAATGTTATCGATTTTTTCTTCAGGTGCAGGACCGATAGATATGCAAGTTGTTGTTCCAGGAGCAATCTGTGTGTGGCCTGCGTCAGTTACCTCAGACCAAGGCATACCAAATTCAATTGCGTCTTGTTTTACTTGCTCAAGTTCTTTTAGATTTGCAACTTTGAGTACAACCTTTTCTTGTCCTTTCCACCACTCCGAGAACCAGTCAGGATTAGATTTGCGAACATGTTCAGCACCCAATACGCATGCATGACCAACTTGGGCAGCAATCTTTCCTTTTCCCATATCGAGATCAGTTCTAACTACAACAACCTGTTTTATTGCCATATTACATACAAGAATTGCGTGTTATGAAAAACTTTGCAATTGATTCGAAACATAATTGTATTAATGTACATTTTGAGTGTTTATGGAAGAATATGATGTAGTAATTGCAGGTGGCAGTATTTCTGGGCTAATGTCGGCTAGAGAGATAGCAAAAAAAGGATATTCTGTTTTGGTTCTAGAGGAAGGGTTTGAGGTTGGAACACCTGATCACTGTGGCGGTTTGGTAAGCAAATCGGCATTACATGACTTGGGAGTAGAACCAACACAAAAAACGTTTGATTCTATGATTAATTCTGCTCTAATTTATTCACCAAGTGGAAAACAGATCGAAATTGATTCTAAAAATCAGAAGGTTGTTGTAGTTAATAGAAGAGAACTTGACAAGCAAGTTGCACGTCAGGCTCAACAAGCTGGCGCTGAGATTAGGGTTAAGACAAGCTTTCAAGAAAAAACGAAGCATGGTGTTAGAACATCGATTGGTGAGATTGACTGCAAGATTCTAGTTGACTGTAGGGGAGTAGGTGCTCTGATAAATAATCAAAGAGATGGAATTTTACTATCTGCACAATACGAGGTTTATGCAGATTGGATAACAGAAGGCAAAGTTGAGGTATACTTTGATCAGATAAAATACCCTGGTTTTTTTGCTTGGATAATTCCATCCGGAAAGGGAGTAGGTAAAGTGGGCGTTGCTGGAAGAGAGATTAATGCATCCAATATGATCGAAGGGTTCCTAAGAAACAAAGGAAGGTATTCAACTATAAGAAAAATTTTTGCGCCTATATGGATTAAAGGTCCAATCAAGAATTTTGTTTCCGGAGATGTAGTAATAGTGGGTGATGCAGCGGGACAATCAAAACCAACTACTGCAGGAGGAATTTATTCTTGCGGAATGGCTGGAATTTTGGCGGGAAATGCGATTACAAAATATTTGGAAACAAACGAGTATCCACAACTTCAACAATATCAAAAATTTTGGCATGATAAATTTGGCAAAGAATTTGAAAAACAGCGTCTTGCTAGAAAAATTCTTGAGAAAGTTGATAACAAAACAGTTGACATGGTTTTTGATACAATAACACCGGAGATCACATCTGAAATTTCAAGCAAGGATGATTTTGACTTTCATGCAACATCTATTGTAAAATTACTTGGAATGCGTAAGTCTCTAAGTGCCGCTCAAAATATCATGAGTGCAGAAATCAAACGTATGTTAACGAGTTATTCACATACAAAGGCGAGCAAGGTATAAATTAAATTGATAGACAGCGACTTGTGTATGTCAACAAATCTTGAATTACCTGTATGTAGCTGTTGTCATCGACATATTATGCCTAATGATAAATGTGTAAAATTTGATTGTCCTAATTGCGATAATGGTGATCTTATTTGGCGATGTGAAAGTTGTAGAGTAGCAGTAAGAAATTATACATGTTCATCCTGTAACTTTCAAGGACCTTAGAAATTGGCACAATTGTTATTGATCACAAAAATTCTTCCTACTGGGATAGAGATTGATTTGAACAAATTAACACAAACTATCAAAGGATCGTTAAAAGACGGCATTCAACTTAAAAATCATCAATTGGAGCCACTTGCTTTTGGTATAAATTTTATCAAAGCAGAATTTGTTTTGGATGATAAGGAAGGTCAGATGGATTCACTAGAGAATGCAGTAAAAAATGTAGAAGGAGTTAGTGAATTTGAAGTTCTGAACATGAGTAGAATGTCAGTTGATATGAAATAGGTGATTTCTTGTCGAATGAAAAAAATCTATTGCAAATGAGAATTGAAGAATCTAAGCAAAGAGATGTTGGAAAAAGAAGAGCCAGAATAGGTCATAATGCTATGGACTACCTCCATGTTGCCCCTGGTGACATTATTGAAATAAAGGGAAACAAAACAAGCTGTGCCATCGTATGGCCGTCTGATGAAGATGAAAAAAATCCAGATTCTATTCGCCTAGATGGACAAACTAGAAAAAACATTGAAGCAGCGCTTGGTGATATAGTTCATGTGAAAAAAGTTAAGGTAAAAACTGCCAAGACGGTTAAGCTTTTGCCAATAAACGATGTTGTTACTATAGACAAGGAGTTTACTGACTTTGTTAAAAATAGACTGAAAGGACTGCCATTGAGTATGGGCGATGAAATTTCAGTAATGATCTTGGGAAACTCGATGGAGTTTAAGATTAGCAAAATGACACCAAAGGGAATTGTTAAGATTGAACGTTCTTCCATTCTAAAAATACTTTCTGAGACGGCATCTGACAAAAGGACTCGTATCACGTATGAGGAAGTGGGTGGATTGGGAGATGAAGTTAAGGCTATGCGAGAAATTGTCGAACTACCATTAAGGCACCCAGAACTTTTCAGTAGGCTAGGAGTTGAGCCTCATAGTGGTGTATTACTTTATGGACCACCTGGTTGTGGAAAGACACTTCTTGCTAGAGTTATTGCAAGCGAGTCAGATGCTAACATGTATTTAATTAATGGACCTGAGATTATGAACAAATACTATGGGGAAACAGAAGCTAAGCTTAGAGAGATATTCAAAGAAGCAAAAGATAACTCGCCCAGCATTATATTTATCGATGAGATTGATGCGATTGCGCCAAAACGAGAAGAGGTTTATGGCGATGTTGAAAAACGAGTAGTGGCACAGCTTTTAGCACTGATGGATGGATTAACTGAAAGGGGTAATGTCATTGTACTTGGCGCATCAAACCGTCCTGATAGTGTAGACCCCGCATTACGAAGACCTGGAAGATTTGATAGAGAGATGGTAATTTCTGTTCCTAATGCAGATGGAAGATTGGAAATTTTGCAAATACATACACGTGGAATGCCTCTTGCGGCGGATATTGATTTGAAAAACTTTGCAGATGATCTTCATGGATATACAGGTGCAGATATCAAATCGTTATGTAGAGAAAGTGCCATCAAGGCAATACGGCGTTATCTGCCAGAAATTGATCTTGAAAACGAGCGTATACCATCAAAAATATTAGAATCAATGGAAATAAAATCGTGTGACTTGTATGATGCAACACTGGAAATAGTTCCAACAGCTATGCGAGAGTTTTATGTTGAGCGGGCAAAAGTTTGGTTGAATAATGTAGGTGGATTAAACGATGAGAAAAAAATATTGGTAGATAACATGGTTACAGCTATCAATTCACCTAATAAATTTAGAAAGATGGGTGTAAAACCACCAAAGGGTGTGTTACTTTATGGACCTCCCGGTTGTGGAAAGACGCTTCTTGCTAGGGCATTAGCAGCTGAATGTGGTGCAAATATGATTCTGGTTAGAGGTCCAGAGATATTATCAAAATGGGTTGGTGAATCTGAAAAGGCAATTAGAGAAATTTTTCGAAAAGCAAAAGCATCAGCACCTTGTGTTGTTATTTTTGATGAGCTTGATTCACTTGCAAAATCTAAAATGAAAGATGAGACCAATCAAGGGGAAACAATACTTAGCCAAATGCTGACTGAAATGGAGGATAGTGGAGCATCGAATATAATAGTAGTTGGGATTACAAACAGACCTGACTTGATTGACAACTCAATGCTACGTAATGGTAGACTTGATGTTGTTTTGTATGTTCAACCACCAGATGAAAAAAGTAGATTAGAGATAATTAAAATATTAACAGATGGCATGCCGCTTATGAGGGATGTTAACTTGAATGAGATTGCAGTATCTACACAAAACTATACTGGAGCTGACTTGGCATCACTATGCAGAGAGGCAGCTGTTAATGCAATGCAGAGAGATTCTACAAAGATAGGTAGTAATGATTTCGCCGTAGGATTAAAGAGGGTTAGACCGTCAATTACTAAAGAAATTAACAAGTGGTACAGTGACATTAAGGCTGAAGTTTTAAATATAATTCCAAAGTCTACGGGCGGAACATTTTATCAGTAAAATTGACTATAAAATACAAGAATATAGTAATGGATAAAATTAAGGAATCAGGTTCTCTTACTGATAAAACGCTTGCTAAGAATCTAGTAAAAGATGGTTATCAATTATCAGATGCTCTTTTTAATAAAACACTACTTGATATGGAAATAATGGGATTAGTAAAGATAAACTGGCTTACCAAAGACACACGTAGAATAGAGATTGTTTCCAGCCAAGAAGAAGAGGACGAGGTTGAAATGCAGAACAAAAAAACATTAGAAAAAGACTATGAAAACAGTTTTCCTGAATCTAACGATGATATTTAACTAGAATCTAAAATGAAAAGCCGCATCTAGTGCAATTCCTATAAAGATGATAGTAAGATAAGGTGCAGTTACTTTGTATGCCTTCCACGCAAAATCTGATGTTGGCGTTTTTGTTAGCTTGTAATGATATGCCAACATAAGACCCCCTGCAATAGATGCAATTATGGTATAAACAATACCCATGCCAAATGCATACAGCATCAACGAATAAGGTAAAAGTATAATCGTATTTGCAAGAATGTATTTTGATGTTCTTTCCATACCAATCAATACAGGCAGCATTGGAATTTTTGCCTCTGCATAGTCATCACGTAATTTCATTGCAAGACACCAAAAATGTGATGGTGTCCATACAAAAACCAAAAATCCTATCAAAAATCCTAAAATATCCATTGACCCAGTAGCTGCAGACCATCCAGCCATAGATGCAGCACTACCTGCAAAACCACCTATTACAATGTTTGAGGGATTCAGACGTTTAAGCCACACTGTATAAATTATAACATAAAAGAAAATTCCTAAGGCTACAAAAAATGCACATAGATAATTTATTAGCAAGGCTGCATAAATAACAGAAACTATACTCATACCAAGTCCATAAATGAGAACTGTTGTATCCTTACTTCTGCCTGATGGTATTGGTCTGTTACTTGTACGCTTCATTTTCAAATCTATATCTTTATCATAAAAGTGGTTGAGTGCACTTGAGCCAGCTGAGGCAAGCGATCCTGCAACTATAATATGTAAAATTTCTAAATAGCCTATCTCAGGACCTACAAGTTTACTTCCAGCATACATAGATGTAACAGCAGTTATAACAAGCAGAATTATTATTCTGGGCTTTGAAACCTCGAATATTTCTTTTAATCCCAACTATTGTTGACGTTATTGTATGTGATTTAATTTATTCGAATCGATCTATCTGCTGCAAAACGATTAATTATCTAGCATTTCTCATCTAGCTTAAATGAGTAATTGGGAACTAATTATGCCAGGTGGCGGGCTTACTGCAATTGGATTGGCCGGTATAGTTCTATCCTATGCAGGAATAGCACATACATTTGTTGATGGATTGCATGCACTTACAGGCTTGTTATTTTTCTTTGGGTTAATCTTCCTGGGTGCTGGAATTCTAGATGGCGGAGTATCAACATCGAACAGAACAAAAGCTACAGTTTTGGTTGTTATAGCCATAATTCTAGGATTTGGCGCTGCGGCATTCATAGGCAACGAAAGTACTACGCTGCCAACAGTCGCAGGACTCTTAGTCATGGTTACAATTCCAGGCATTGTTATAGCATACATGGCTATGAAGATGCCACAATATGTAAAACCTGTTGGCTTAATCTTCATATTTGCAATTGGCTTGGGCATTACAGTATTTGTTGGCTTTGGTGTATATGGTCCCACTGGATATTTGCTTCCAGAAGTGATTGAAGAAGCTGTTGAAGAGATTGTTCAAGAGGTTCCTATGGGTAAAATTTTTGCTATCTCAATCTTGGAGGGATCTGCAAACCAGGGAAATCCAGACTATGATCCAGATACTAGTACTATCTCACAAGGTTTGGTAATTGAATGGACAAATCATGATCAAGTGATGCATACTGTAACTAGTTCCCTTGACTTTGGGGAAACTTTTGATTCTGGATTACTCAAGGCTGGTGAAACATTTCTTGTTGATTCAGGTAAATTAGATATCGGTTCTTATGAGTACATGTGCATAGTTCATCCTTGGATGGTTGCAAGCATTGTAATAGATGAACCAGTTGAATAAATAAATTGGAATGTCTGGTTTTAACACAAAAAGAAAAAGATAAACTTGTTGCCCATGCGAGAGAGCAACAACCTAGTGAATCATGTGCTATGCTACTTGGAAAAAAAGTTGGTGATAACTGGAATGTTAAAGAAGTTTTTCTTACACAAAATATTGATAACTCGCAAACAAACTTTACAATTTCTCCAGAGGAACTATTAAAAGGATACCAGCTTGCGGAAAAAATACAGTTAGAATTAGTTGGCGTGTTCCACTCT
>JACATA010000003.1 GCA_013390375.1 Marine Group I thaumarchaeote | reverse complement strand
CACAAATCTAAAACTGTTACTTCGTGATTTTCTTCTAATAGTCTATCGACTAGATGGCTTCCGACAAACCCTGCACCACCTGTAACTAAAATATTCATAATTGTTGGAGCCTATTTCATAATAAAAGTAGTATCATAATTAATTTTATCATAAGAATTTTCTATAAATGGTTGATTAATTAATACAATATCTTTTATTCCATTAATCTACTTTTTTTCTAATGAATATACTATTAATTTCACCAACATCTGGGGGTATTGGTGGAATAGCACAACACGTAGATGGATTGTCACAGTTTTTAACTGGACTAGGACATGAAGTTGATATTATATCATCTGCAAATACCTTTACTATACCAATTAAACGTCTAAAAAATCCAAGTTTTATGTTTTCATCGTTTTTAAAAACTAAATTCAAAAAGGACAAGGATATTGTCCATGCACATCACATTGCTGGTGCACTAGCTATGAAAAATGTTTCTGGTAAAAAAATATTATCTATCCATGGTATTTATTCAAAAAATATAGCCCAACTTTATGGTAAAACTACCTCAAACATATCAAAAAAATATGAAAAGACGGCGCTAAATTGGGCAGATGCTATTACTGTTAATTCCAAAGAGGGGTACAATCATTACACTGAAATGGGATTTAATGTTGTCCAAATTCCAAATGCCATTGATCTTAATCTTATTCCAAAAAAATCTACCAAACAATTTGAAAATCAAATAATTTTTGCGGGACGTTTGTCTAAAGAGAAAGGAATTGAAATTCTGCTTGAAACTGCAACACAATTACCAGATAACTATCATCTTCTTATTGCTGGATCTGGTCCGCTGGAAGAAAAAGTTCAAAATCTAGCTGATAAAAAAACAAATGTACATTATCTAGGTTATCAATCAAAACAAAATTTACTTTCTCTTATACGAGGATCAGATTTACTTATTCAGCCATCTTTGGAAGAAGGAATGAGTTCCACACTTCTAGAAGCAATGGCATGTGGTACGTGTATTTTAGCTAGTAATATAGAAGGAATTAGTGAGATAGTTGAAAATAATAAAAATGGATTACTTGTGGAGCCGAATAACAGTGATGAACTATTAAACAAAATTCTAGACTTGTTGCCAAAAAAAGAAAAAAGATTGATGATGGCTAACGAAGGACTTGAAATAGTTAAAAAATACGATTGGAAAAGAGTTGGAAACCTTTATCTTAACTTCTATGAATCTCTTCTAAATTAATTAAGCATATTACTCAAATTCCATAAAAAGAGTATTAAGATGGCTATTTTGATTTAGCTTGTTGCAATTAGATAAAGGATTAGTTAAAGTTGAAAAATCATCACATTATGTGCGTTATCTACTAATTATTGGAATACTTGTTCTTTCCTTTTCATTATCTTTCATGATACGAGCACAGCCTCTAGAATATGGTTTTGAATTATCTGAATTTGATCCATTTTTCAATTACAGGGCAACCCAGTTTATGGTAGAAAATGGTTTGCCAGCATATTTGGAATGGCATGACGATTTGAGTTGGCACCCATATGGAAGGGACATTTCAGCTACCTCACAAGTAATGCTTCATACTACTACTACAATGCTTTACCAAACTTTTGGTATAGGTTCCAGTCTGTATGATTTTACAATATGGTTCCCAGTGGTTATCAGCTCGCTTACTACAATTATTATTTTTGTAGTAGTTAGAACAATTGGAGGCACAGCAGCTGGGCTTTTTGCTTCGCTCTTCTTTGCCATCTCTCCTATACTCATTTTGAGAGGCTCATTAGGCTGGTTCAAGTCTGAACCACTAGGTCTTTTTTATGGATTGTTAGCTGTTTACCTGCTTCTTAGCGGCATAAAGTCAGACAAAGGAAAAGTGTCCATTGCAAAGATTGTGGGAGGTGGTATCTTACTAGGCTTTGGTCTTGCTTCATGGGGAGGCGTCCAGTTTTTCATATTACCAATAGGACTTTTTTTTCTAGCATTGCCATTTCTGAGAAAAGATAACAAGTTCATCATATGGACATCGGTTATTTTTACATCTGTATTTCTTTTGGTAACTGTATCATTTGAGAAAACTGGTTTTGCGTTTATTTCAGGCCTTAGTGGATTTTTTCTAGTTGGATGCAATGCGTTTCTGGTAGCGTGTATTATAATCAGGAGAATAAGTAACAAAGCCCAATTACGTAATGGCATCGCACTTTTAGGCGGTGCTATAATAGCTGGAATTGCAATATCATCTTCCGGCATTATCAGTTTGCCGGCGTTTAGATATCTTAACGCAGCAAATCCCTTTTTCATTACAACTGACATGCTTATAGATTCTGTATCAGAGCATGCAACAACAACCATCGATATTTCATTTTACTTTCTCTCAATCTTGATGGTCTTTGCAGGAATAGGAGCTTGGTTGATCTTCCAAAAAAAAGTAAACCATTCTTTGAAGATTAAAGGCGAAATGGCTGCATTTGCTCTCATAATAGGATTTCTTGGAATCTATTTCAGCTCTGCATTTGTAAGATTAGAAGTGTTTGGTGCAATCTCAGTTATAATACTATCATCTATAGGCATATCAATTCTAATATCAAAAATCCTAAAAGGAGAACATAAACCTACAAGTGTTGTAACTAAAATTTCTTTTCTTGCGATAATTGTAGCCTTGTTGGTGGTACCTATGGCTTATCCTGAACGCAACTGGTCAAATAGCAACGCAGCAAATCCTGTTACCATACTGAATAGCGGTACTAGTTTTAATATTTCCACAAATGATTGGCCAGATGCCATGCAATGGTTAAAGGAAAATACTCCTGAAGATGCAGTTATTGCAGCTTGGTGGGATTATGGATACTGGATTAGCACACTTAGTGAGAGAAAAACTTTATCTGACAATGCTACAATGTTAGATTGGCAGATTAGAAAATTAGCATCGATGTTTATGAGCACACCAGACCATGCTTGGCAAATTTTAACGAGTGATGCAGAAACCGATGTAAGTTCATACTATGTAACTTTGCCAGATGATATTACACATCCAACCCGGCAAATAGATGATGTTGTTTATGATTCAAAACAAATTAAACTTGATGGTTTCAAAGGTTGGAAAGATGATTCTTCGCCAGGAAAAATATACGATCCTGACATAGCTGACCGATACCCTACATTATTTGATTATTGGGAATCAGAAGTGTATGTTCTTCCACCAATAGTAACTGGTTTAGATGCTGACTATATTCTGATAAATCTTGCAGTAGAAAAACTGCCTGAGGAAAACATATTGGATTTGTATACAATTGAGCAAAAGGGTGGTGATGAAACTAAGGCTTTTTGGTTTATTAAAATAGCAGATTTGCATGTTTTGGATTATTATAATCCAGGATTAACGAGTTACACTGATAAATTCTGGAATGAGACACTTTTCGCAAAATTGATTCCGTTTACGCCTGTACTTTATGTAGACCCTGATAATGTTGAACTTCAATCAGAAACTTTCAAGCCAGGTTATGTTCCCATCTATGTAAAAGACATCAAGTTTCCTCCAGATGGACAAGGTCCATTTCAATTGGTATACGTCTCACCATCATTTGAGAGAGATGATGGTGGTCCACTAGCAGGTCCTCTAATTTATAAAATAAACAAAGAGTATAATCCAAACCAATAATTGATGAAAAATGTGTTATTACCAGTTTTATGTTAAATAATATTTAATGAATGATTTTTCCTAATACTAATTACATTGTTGCCTGTTCTGCTTCATGGAACATCTGGCTCTTAGCACAGCCTGATGCAAGATCGTCTCCTGCACCCCTTCTCATAAGACCTCTGTAAAGACCGTCTTCAAGTTTTTCACCCTCTCGTTCTTCCCATTCCTCAACGGTAATGGAATATTTCTTTTGGATTCTATCTCTATACCACTCCGGAATTACATTAAATGCACAGAATGGTATGATTCTAAGGTCAGGTGTCACATAATGAATGTCACACCTTTGTAATCTTTCAAGATCTTCATTGTATTTATCCTGAAAGTGCATCATGCCCAAGAACAATCCTTTGACATGGAAGCCTCCAATTGAATCAAAGGATCTTTTCATTAGTATGTTTGAAAACATTTTTGCCAAATCCAGACCGGCTGGTTGTTTGGATTTGTCAATGAAGCCTTTCAGTTTCCTTACCACTTCTAACATTGTAAAGTACTTGTTAGCGCCAGAACGAATTTGTTCTGATTTATCCTCAAATAATTCCAGCATTCCTTGAAGGTCACAGAACCGTGTCATAGGAACCAATTTCTTTGTATCTGCATCTTCAAAAACATATGTGCCTGCGCCACAAGCAAAATGAATTGACAGCTCATACTTTGGTTTACTTGAAAATGCCTCAATCACATTTGTAAGTGGCATACAGCTTGGTACAGGGTACCAGTCATCAACGGTCACCTGACCTTGTGTCTGCTCCTCTATTCTTTGGACACAATCAGGAACAGTAATTCTGTACTTTTCTCTTTCAGTTTTTCCCATTCTTCCAGTTAGTGATACCGGTTGGAAGTTTACTGCGTGTACAACATCCAGGTTCTTTTGTGCATATCTAATAATGCCACCAAGTTCATGATCGTTAATTGATTTAATTACAGTTGGGACAAAGACTACAGTAGATCCTGTTTTTCTACAAGTATCCAGTGCATATGGAATTTCCCAGTGGTTTTTAGGATTGGTTCTTGCTGTTACACCATCAAAACTAAGATAAAGATTGTTACATCCTGCCATTCTTACATCACGACCAGCTTCTGGGTCAAGTGCATGACGTATTCCATTGGTATTCATTTGTATATGGTCAACGTGCTCTTCTTTCATTATTTTGATTAAATCAGTGATATCTTCTCTTAACATTGGCTCACCGCCAGTAATCTGCATAGAGTTTCCAGGGATTGGTCTTTCAGCCCTAAGTGTTTTCATCATAGCGCGTACTTGATCTTGACTTGGCTCATACATGTAAGCGCCCTCAAGACCTTTCTTTACATAAAAGAAACAATACCAGCATGTTAGATCACATCTGTTTGTTACTATAATATTTGCAAGTCCGCTGTGAGAAAGGTGATTGGTACAAAGCCCACAGTTATTTGGACACGAACATTTGTCTTGCATCATAACGTTTGGTGCGTGGGCTCCCTTTCCATCAACCCAATAAGTACTAAATTTCTTGTACATATCATAGGAACCGAAATACAGTTCCTCACATTCTCCGTGTGTTGGACAAATCTTTGTCATGAAGACTTGATTATCTCTTTCAAATACTTCAGCGTCTAGAATCATATTACAATCAGGACAAATGCTTTGAGTAAAACGGATAGTAGACTTCTTGCTTAATGATTTAGTGGATTGGTTGGAAATCTGAATTAATGCCATTACTCATTTTTTTTAAGATTGGTATTTAATGGCTTTCATACTCTACACCGTTGGAATAGGAGTGTAATTTATAGGGCATATAATAACAAATCAAGCGAGAAATGATGAGTGTTTCCGATCAAACACGAAAATCTTTGGAAAAAGTTGGTCTAACGGGCTATGAAATCAAGACTTTTACCTCACTGCTAAAAACTGGTGAGCTTACTGCTTCAAATTTAAGTCAACAATCTGGTGTTCCATATTCAAAGATTTACGAAGTTTTGAGTGCACTAGAGGAAAAAGGTTGGGTTGGTTCCGATAAATCAAGACCGACAAAATATTTTTCTAAATCTCCTAATTCTGCACTACAAACAACAAAACAAAGGATCGAGGAAGATTTTGCAAAAAATGAGAAAATAATCCTAAGCGATCTTAACCCAATATACAAAAAAAGTGGTACAACAGAACGACCTGATATCTGGGTTCTAACAGGAACTATGAATATAGCAACTAGAATTCTTGAGATGATTGACACGTGTAGAGAAGAAGTGTTAATTGCAATTCCAAAAGCTGGAGAAGAATTGGTAAAACAGGCATTACCAAAACTAAGACAGTTACATGACAAGGGAGTTAAAATTACAATTCTCACATCTGACAGATTTGACAAAAAGGACATCAAAGGATTGGCTCGACTTGCTACCGTAAAGATAAAGAAAGGACTCTTTGGTGGCGGTTTAATTTCAGATAAACATAATGTTGTAATATTGCTTGGTCCAGAAATTAGTCACTCAAATGCTTCAGAAATTATAGCAATATGCACAGATCATGCCGAGCTATCTGGTTTTGCAAGAGAATATTTTGAATATTTATTAAAAGATACATTGAAAGTGAAGTGATGGATTCGTCTAAAGATGAAGTTCTTTTTGTGGGAACTGCTGAAGATGAACATGTTGAGATGTATCTGAAGGCAATTTGGCATATAAAAGAAAGAAATGAACCAGTAAAAATCAGTACAATTGCAAAGATACTCAACATAAGACAGCCAAGCGTTGTTCAAATGTTAAAAAAACTAAATCAGCAACAACTTGTGGAATATAATAAAGCTGGAGTTTCTCTTACTGAAAATGGTGAGCAAGTTGGTTCAACTATGATGAGAAATAGTAGGCTAATGGAAGTTTTGATGGATAGTGCACTTAAGGTAGAGATTGATGAGGAGATGGTTTGTGGAATTGAACATCATATGAGCAAACAATTTACAGATGCCATGTGCACTATGCTGAATCATCCACGAAAATGTCCGCATGACCACAAAATTCCCAAAGGAGAATGTTGTGAAAAAGCTAACTCTGGATAAATCTAATTCATTTTATTATATATGCCAATGAAAATATACAACCTATAGGTTAATTGTAATATGACATGCTTTTGTGGATGTAACGATTTTGAAAAAAATCCAAATGGTCAAATCCTTGGATGTGTAAAGTGTGGTCATGGACGCCAAAATCATGATGATAAATTTAGAGAATCTGCGAGAAAGAATGAAGGGCAGTCACAAAAACGTGACGTTGATTTTGGTTAATTTGTTATTCATATAATTACAGAAAGGATTATGCAGGCTCAGAACTCAAGATCCTCATCATCAAGTCAAAGGGATAAGCTCATCAATGCCTGCATATTATCTTTAAAGAAATACTAAATGAATCTTTCAAGAAGCTTGATAAATGACAATTAACATTAGAACATAATGGTACAAATAGATACTCCAGCATCAATGGAAAGTTTTAGAACATTCATAATGGTCAGTACGTGTAGTTCATTCGCTCCGCAAAGTTATGCGGATGATACGGAAGTTTTTCCAGAGCGAGAGGAAAATCTTGGTTCTATATACGTTGAAGCCGCAGATAAGGTAACTTTAAAGAAAATTCGAGACATTACATTTGTAAATGCAAGAGATGTATTAGGAATAATCTATAATTCTAGGAGTGGAAATACAAAACTAAATTGGCGTCAGACTAGACGTAATAATGGTAAGGTGACAGGTGAGGCTTCATCAAACTCTCTTGTAAACCTGGCACAAAGTGGAGTAATTACCCTTGATTGGGTAGAAAACTATGTTCGAAAGAAAACTCAAGAAAATTGACATATTTTTATTTTTGCAATAAAAAAAAGATATGCTAACTAAAATTATTAATGAAAATTCAATTTCATGTATCCCAGAAGATTCTGACGATCTAATTATTCTCCGTAGGGTTATCAACAAGGGAGATAAAATTGTTGGAGAGACTGTTCGTGTTGTTAAACAGGAAAAAGATTTTGCAAGACCAGATAAGGGAGAACGTGTTAAGATTAGGCTATCACTAGAAGTTGAAAAGATATCGCTGGATAACGTACTAGATAGAATACGAGTTGGCGGAATAATCAAAGAATCCAATAATGAATTAGTTCCTCATGGTTCACATCACTCATTTATCATCAAAATTGATCAGCCATTTAATCTACTCAAAAAGAAATGGACGTCCATAGAAAAAAAACTTGTAATAACTAAAGATCGTAATCTAACATTCATCTTAATTGCAATAGATACTAGTGATTGTGGTATTGGAAAACTAAAAGGAACACATCTGCATATAATGCCTAACATCTATTCTGGATCAAGTGGAAAACGATACAAAACTAACTTTAAAATCGAAAACTTCTTTGAAGAAATTTCAAAAGCTTTGTTACCCATTGTAAAAGCAAATTATCAGCTCATAGTATTTGGTCCAGGCGAAACAAAAAAGAAATTTGTAAACTTTCTAGCAAAAACACAGATTGGTCAAAATAATGAAATTAAAATGATTGAAGGGGTGGATTCTAGCGGTGAAGATGGTATTCATATATTTACCAAATCTAAATCAATGAAAGAGATAATATCAAACAGCAAGCTTGCAAAAGTTTCTGACATTATCGATCAAGTAATGTTTCTTGCAAACAAAAAAAGTCGCAAATTCACAATGGGTCTGGAAGAGACTAGGAAAGCAAATGAATATGGTGCGATAGACTCACTAATTTTTTCTGAGAAAGCAATCCAAAGTCATGATGAACAAGAGGTTATCAACTTCTTAAACGATGTAGAATCAAAAGGTAGCAAGGTATACAGTGTTGATGCAACTACTGATGTAGGTCTCAGAGTTACTGGACTTGGTGGCATTATTTCAATTCTAAGATTTTCAGTAGAAGGTTAGTTAGTAGAATCCACAAGCCATTTCATATACGGTTGATTAATAGACTCGACATTAATTTCTGCAATTTCTGGCACGTCGTACGGATGAAGCTTTTCCAGTTCTTTTTTTAGAGTAAGTTGGTTTTTTTTGGTAGTTTTGAAAAGTGCAAGATACTCATCCTGGTTTTCAATTTTTCCCTTCCAAGTATAAACAGACGAAATCTTTGTGATATTGACACATGCAGCTAGTTTTTTCTTTACTATCTGATTGGCAATGCTTGTGACTGACTGTTTACTAGGAAATGTTGATACAATAATCACGGGTTTCACAGTAACCGATAAATTTACGTGAATAAAAAAAGTACCAATCGATTTGGCTCTTGATTTCCTTACTGACAATGCAATAATTTACGTCTTGATAGCCTGGGTTGTTATCTTAATTATTGCAAAGTCTCTAAAACTGGAAAAACATGGTTTTGAAATAAAGGCTTACAGTCTTACGTACAAAAATACTCAAGTCCAGTCAGTACTTTCAAAAATGCTAACTAGAACCAAACGTGGAATTCGGGTTTTTGCAGATGTCAGTGTTGTTGCAGGATTTCTGATGATGGGATTTGCATTCTGGTTTCTGTTGAACAACCTCATGAACTTTTTTGTAGAACCAACTGAATTTGCCGAGTTAACAGTACTGATACCGGGTGTTACACTAACTTCTGCTCCGGCTATAATGTATTTTCTGTTATCCATTCCAATTGTTCTTGTCATTCATGAAGGTGCTCATGGTATAGTGGCTACTCTGGAAAAAATAAAGATCAAGACGGGAGGATTTGCAGTTTTTATTGCATTGTTTGCAGGATTTGTAGAACCGGACGAAAAGGAATTTGATAATGCAAAAAAAATATCAAAGCTTAGGGTCATAGGAGCGGGGGCCACTTCAAATGTAATCTTTGCATTTGCTTTAGGGGCATTATTATTAACAAATCCAATTTTTGCATTGGTTGTACCAGAACCAATTCTGGGATGGTTTTATGAAGCGCCTGACGGTGTGCTCATTATTTCAATTATCGAAGGCAGTGGTGCGGAAAAGGCAGGTTTACAAAAAGATGATTTGATAACAGGAATAAATGGTGTGGTAATAGTAACTCCCTTTGATTTTCAAAAGGTTGATCTGAAACCGGGAGATACTGTTACTGTTACAGTTCTGAGAGATGGACAACAGATCCAATTGCCTGTAGAGATTATGCCTTCTCCTGATGATCCTGATAGAGGTTTAGTTGGGATCATGAGAGATAATGCAATGTCTTACAAACCAATCTTGAATTTCATAGAATGGGATCCTCAGATATCGATGTTTCTTCTTTGGTTATGGATGATTTCATTTTTCATTGGAATTATCAACATGCTTCCCTTACCCATACTGGATGGGGGGAAGTTTCTCTATACCATTATTGAGAAAAACGCTTCGGAGAAAAAAATTAACATAATAATGTGGTCTATCTATGCTTTCACTTTAATTGTATTTGCTCTCAACATAGCATTATCTTACGTAAAATCCGGATGGTTTACTATCTAAGGTAACAAAAACGATGAACTTGATTTACGTTAAAACCTAAATTACTAAAAAATTAATTAGAAGATATATGATTTGTGACAAATGCCAAAGACAAGCAACTTATTCAAGAAAGTATTCTGGAGAAACACTTTGTTCTGAATGTTTTTCTAATTCTATTTTACATAAGGCGGCTAAAACAATCTCAAAGTACAAAATGATTAAAAATGATGAAGTTGTTTGCGTTGCTGTTTCTGGTGGAAAAGATTCTCTAGTATTATTAGATGTTTTAAATAAAATGTCAAAAACTCATAATTTTACACTGTTCGCTGTAACCATTGACGAGGGAATTCCTGGATACCGAGATGAAGCGCTAAAAATTGTTGAAAGCTTTTGTGCACAATTGAAGATACAACATAAAGTTTTCTCGTACAAAAAACTCTTTGATCTGACATTGGAGGAATCATTACAGCTAAGAAATGACCAGAAACCTTCTTCCTGTTCAATTTGTGGCACATTTAGGCGAAGAGCATTAGATCATGCAGCAAAATCAATAAACGCAGATGTCATTGCAACTGGTCATAACTTGGATGATTTTCTTCAAACGTTTCTAATAAATACACTTTCTGGAGATACTACTAAAATTGGTTGGATGGATCCTGATACATCCTCAAATAAACTGAGAAAGATTAAACCGTTATCTGAGATTTACGAGTCTGAAATTGTATTCTATGCGTTTACAAATAATCTTCCTTTTCAAACAGAACCATGTCCACATATGGATGAAGGAATAAGAACAGAAATACGTGAATTTCTAAATTTACTTGAATCAAACCATAATGGAATAAAAAATAATATGTATGGTTCAGTTTTGAAAATTTCTCAATTTATCAAGAAGGCAAATCATAAAGAAAAACGAAACTGTTCAGTTTGTGGTAATGAATGCAGTGGTAATGTTTGTTCTGTGTGTAAGATGATAACACGTTTGACTAGTGAATGACCCTAATTCAAATATAACACTAGTTTGAATTATGAGCGGTAGTAGGTAGGACTGGGGTGCTAGCCGTGCCCTATTCTGAAACCGGCTATACGCAGAGGTCAGCAACTGCTGGGTAAATCTCTAGAATGGTGATTCCCACTTGGTGTGCGGAAATGAAATCACGCCGAGGCGGGTGGTTGTAGGACTGGAATTATCCGAAGGGATAATTTCTAAGACCGAACGATTGAAAGGGATCAGGTCCGGGAGGGAGCAGTCCTAAGGTCGAACATTCACGCTTCCTCGTCAACGTGGCGGATCTTGTATGCCTTGAAATGGGGCTATCGATCTAGTCTGGAACCAGCAGGTCTACTACCGTATCAAATCTTAAAAATTAGTACAAAACCTCAAACGTTGAAAATTCATTTTTAAATTCTTCATTGATAACTTCAATATCGTCTATACGTGAATTTGCAGGACCGACACGTGCCCATTCAATAACTGAACTGATAGATTTACTATCACCTTCAAATACTGCTTCTACACGTCTGTCTTTTAGATTTCTAACCCAGCCTGATACATTATTCTTTTTAGCAACAACTTTTAGAGCTTGTCTAAAAAAAACTCCTTGCACATTACCACTTACCAAAATACGTACACGTTGTTGCTTCATAGATATACAAAAATAAAGATGCTAATCAGTTTTAGGAAAATAAGATTATTTCTTTCTTTCCTTAATTCTTGCTCTTCCAGTTTTTCTAGCTGCAATGCTTCCAACCTTTGCTCCTGGTGGCGCATTACGTGAAACAGTTGAGCTTTGACCAACATGTTGATGTCTGCCTCCACCATGTGGATGATTATATGCTCCCTGAGCTACACCTCTAACAATTGGATATTTTTGTCCCTTAGATCTAAATCGTCTCCATGCTACTCCTGCACGCATTAATGGTCTATCGCCAACACCACCACCAGCCAAAGTTCCTATCATTGCTCTATTTTTTGGATTAAGAGTGGTAAATTTTCCAGAGGGAAGTTTTATTGTAACGCCCTTATCTTCATGTGAAAATACTGTGGCATCTGTGCCAGCAGATTTCATAAAAGAGCCTCCGTCCCCAAATTGTTTTTCTACATTGCATACAGTTGTACCGTCAGGAATATTTTGAATGCTTATTACATTACCGTCAGCAATTTTAGATTTTAATCCAAACTGTATCTGTGAACCTACTTTAGCACCAATTACTGCTGGGATAAATGAAATAGAACCATCGTTAAATCTTACTTTTGCCAATGGAACATCACGACCTCGTTCATGAACAAGATCAATTATCTCTCCATCATGATTCTCTGAGAGTTCAAAACTAGGATATTTTGCAGGTGCGATCTTTCCTGTGGCAGATACTCTAAATTGCATCCCTCCACGGCCACGCCTTCTAACAAGAGGTCTTTTTCCCAAAGTGAAAATTTTTGGCTGCTTAACAGATTTTAAGCTTTTGATTAAGTAAAATATTTTGTAGATAAATTCAACGACAAAGGTATAAACGAAACATATTGAGTGATAAATTATGAGTGGAAATGAGATTTCTCTCAAAGTTTTGGAGGCATATACACGGGACGTTGGGCGCGGTGTGGCAAGAATTGACTATGATTCTATGGATACGTTAAATGCATCAACAGGGGATGTTATTGAAATTAAAGGCAAACGAAGAACTGTTGCAAAATGTTTACCTCTTTACCCATCAGATGAAGGAAAAGGCATTATCAGAATAGATGGGTTAGGACGAAACAACTCCGGAATAGCAATTGGAGACAGTATTTCGGTAAAAAAGATCAAAGCTATTGCAGCAGAGAAAATTATTGTAGCACCACTAGAAGCCATACCACCAATTGATGAACGATATCTTGCAGATGCTTTAGAAAGTGTGCCTTTGATTAAGGGTGATAATGTAATGGTGCCATATTTTGGTGGTAGGTTAACATTTCAGATAATTGGAGTAACGCCTAATGCTGATGCCGTACTTGTAACACAAAAAACAATTTTCACTATAGCTGAAAAGGGAGAGACACTAAGAGGTGTTCCACAAGTTTCTTATGAAGACATTGGTGGTTTGACTGATGAAATTAAGAAAGTTAGGGAAATGATTGAACTTCCACTACGCCATCCAGAGATATTTGAAAAATTAGGAATAGAAGCACCAAAAGGAGTGTTACTTTATGGACCTCCTGGCACAGGAAAGACATTGTTAGCAAAAGCAGTAGCAAATGAAAGTAATGCACATTTCATTAGTATTTCTGGTCCTGAGATTATGAGCAAGTTCTATGGTGAAAGTGAAGCTAGGCTACGAGAGATATTCAAGGAAGCAAGAGAGAAGGCACCGTCAATTGTTTTCATTGACGAGATTGATTCTATAGCACCTAAGCGAGAGGAAGTTACCGGTGAAGTTGAGCGAAGAGTTGTGTCACAAATGCTTTCACTTATGGATGGATTAGAGGCAAGAGGTAAGGTAATAGTAATTTCTGCAACAAACAGACCAAATGCAATTGATCCTGCCTTAAGAAGACCTGGACGATTTGACAGAGAGATTGAGATCAAGGTTCCTGACAAAAAGGGAAGATTAGACATTCTTAATATTCACACACGAAATATGCCATTGGCTGATGATGTAGACATTAAACGTATAGCTGGAGTTAGCCACGGATATGTTGGTGCTGACTTGGAATATTTGTGTAAGGAAGCAGCCATGAAATGTTTGCGCAGATTGTTACCCGAGATTAACTTAGATGATGAAAAGCTTTCCAATGAAACACTTGACAAGTTAATTGTTAATGGAGATGATTACAAAAAAGCGTTGATGGAAGTTACACCATCCGGTATGAGGGAAGTATATATTGAAAACCCAGATGTAAAATGGGAAGAAGTTGGCGGTCTAGAAGATACTAAGCAAGAACTTCAAGAGGCAATTGAATGGCCAATGAAATATCCTACACTCTATGAAAAGTTGGGACATAAAATGCCACATGGTATTTTGCTTCATGGTGCAAGTGGTACGGGAAAAACAATGTTAGCAAAGGCAGTTGCTAGTGAAAGTGAGGCAAATTTTGTTTCTGTACGAGGTCCTGAATTGTTATCAAAGTGGGTAGGAGAATCTGAGAGAGGAATTAGGGAGATTTTCAGAAGAGCAAGACAGTCATCTCCATGTGTAATATTCTTTGATGAGATTGATTCAATAGCACCAATTAGAGGAATGGGTGCAGAGACGCAAGTAACTGAAAGAGTTGTAAGTCAATTATTAACGGAACTAGACGGTATGCAAGATATGCATGGTGTTATAGTACTTGCTGCGACAAACAGGGCAGACATGATTGATCCTGCCTTGCTTAGACCTGGCAGATTTGATAAAATTATACAGATTCCTATGCCAGATAAGGAATCCAGAAAAAAGATTTTGGAGATCAGTACGGAAGATATTCCATTCGAAAAAGATCCTAATAGTCTAGACTATGTGAATTTTGGTAAATTAGCAGAGGCAACTGATGGATTTAGCGGTGCAGATGTAGCAGCTATAGCGAATACTGCTGTATCTTTTGTCATTCATGAACATCTTGATAAATATTCAATGGCTGGCATGCATACTAAGAAAGATGCAACTACAGAAGAAGAAAAAATTGCCGTAGAAAAGCTGGATAAGGAAATTGCTAAAGTTGAAAAATCTGCTGAGAATGCTAAAATTACAATGAAGCACTTTGAGGATGCTGTGAAGAAGGTAAGAGAGCAAAAAGACTTGAAGATAACACAGAAAGTTGAACTTTCAGCTTTCAGGTAGTTTTAATAAAATAACTGCTTAAACCACCTCAATGTCAGATGACAAAGGATATTCTGGGAATGCCCTTGATTGTTTGAAAAAAAATAATGTAAAAGTAGGCGATTCAATCAAGATCACATCTGAGTTGACATACTCTGGGATTCTAATGCCTAGATACGAGTCTGGTGATGATAAGCATCTGGTATTAAAATTAGGAAGTGGTTACAATGTTGGAATTGATGTTGATGAGATTCAAAAAATACAGGTTGTTTCTAGTTCTGAAGTAAAACCTAAGCAGAGCCAAGAAAAAAAAGACGATCCAACACTTCCCAAAATTTTGCTTCTTTCTACGGGAGGAACCATCGCAAGTAAGGTTGACTATAGAACTGGCGCTGTTACACCTGCACTCAGTGCGTCTGATCTTAATGAAGCAGTTCCGGAGCTTGGAAAAATTGCTAATATTGATGCTGAAGTTTTATTCTCAGAATATTCAGAAAATTTACAGCCAGAACACTGGACAGAAATTGCAGAAAAACTTGATTCGCTTGCAAACTCTGATTATAAAGGGATACTAATTGCACATGGGACAGACACCATGCATTATACATCTTCTTTTTTGTCTTTTGCACTTGCCGGGTTTCCTATTCCCGTTGCACTTGTTGGCTCACAGAGATCATCTGACAGACCATCATCTGATGCGGCACCAAACCTGATTGCAGCTTCAAAATTTCTTGTTGAATCTAACACAAATGGTATTTTTCTTGTTATGCACCATAATGATAATGATCAAACTGTTGCATGCCATGCGGGAACCAGAGTTAGAAAAAATCATACAAGCAAGCGTGGAGCGTTTGAAACAATAGGAGGTGACCCTGCATTCACAGTTTTTGAAGGAAAAGTTACAAAAAATATACAAGATGAATTTTTTAAAGATGCAAAATACAACCCAAGAATAAAGATTGACACAAAAGTCGCTCTTGTAAAATATCATCCTGGTTATGAACCGAAGTTAATTGAAAACCTTATACAAACAGGGTGCAGGGCAATAATTTTTGAGGGAACAGGACTGGGACATGTTGGACGGACAATGTACGATGTTATAAAAAAGGCAAAGGAAAATGATCTCTTTTTGGGAATGACATCGCAATGTATCGACGGCAGGGTTAGGATGACAGTCTATGAAAGCGGCAGGGATTTGTTGGAATTAGGAATCACTCCTCTTGAAAATATGACGCCAGAAACTTCCCTTGTAAAAGCAATGTGGGCCTTAGGAAATTCAAAAAATACCGATGAGATGAAATCTCTAATGCTGGAAAATATTGCTTCAGAGTTTTAATTATGGCGGAAATTGATTTTGAAAAAATTGGTTTGAAGGTTGGATTAGAGATTCACCAACAGTTGAATACGAATAAAAAACTGTTTTGTAAATGTAGACCAATAGAGAGTGATGAATATACCGAAAAATTTTCTAGAAGATTAAGAACTGCAAAAAGTGAGCTTGGTGAATTAGATCCAGCTGCATTATTTGAGAAAACAAAATCAAAGAAAATCAGCTATTATGCAAATTCTCAAAGTAGTTGCCTAGTTGAAAAAGATGATGAACCTCCTCATGAGCTAGATCATGATGCAAAGAAGATTTCGTTACTGATTAGCAGTATGCTCGAATCAAAAATTTTCAGCGAGATTCACGTTATGAGAAAGACCGTCATTGATGGCTCTAATACGTCTGGCTTTCAAAGGACCATGCTTGTTTCCCAAGGAGGAAATCTAAAGGTAAATGGGAAAAATGTTGGAGTTCAGGCAGTTTGTCTTGAGGAGGATGCGGCGAAACTTCTCAAGGATGAACAAAACGAAAGAAATTACAGTTTAGATCGTTTGGGTATACCATTAGTTGAAATTGCTTTAGAACCTGTCAGCACTAAACCCTCTGAAGTCAAAGAAATTGCATTGACGCTTGGAAGATTGTTAAGAGCAACAAGAATGGTAAAAAGAGGAATTGGCTCTATTAGACAGGATGTAAATATTTCAGTTATGAACAGCGGAGTTGTAGAAGTAAAGGGCGTACAACAGCTAGACCAACTTGAAAAAATAATTGGTTATGAAGCCAAAAGACAACACGGACTAATTCTGATTGCTGAAAAACTCAAAAAACTATCAATAACAATCACAAAAGAAGATGTTTTTGACATTACTGAAGTTTTCAAAGACTGTGAATCAAAAATAATTCAAAATGCATTAAAATCAAAAGCAAAAATTAAGGCGATACGAATAAGAAATTTTTCAGGAATGTTTAGTTTTGAACCATACTCTGGAATTAGATTGGGAAAAGAAATTGGACAGCTAGTAAGATTTTTTGGCATTGGGGGAGTTTTCCATTCAGATGAGCTTCCTAATTACGGAATTAATGATTCTGATGTTGATAGGGTAAAAAAACACCTTGAATTGGCAGACGGAGACGGTTTTCTGATTATAGCTGGCGAAGATTCAAAGTTAGACTATGCTATAGATTCTATAATAAAGAGAATTCAAGATGCAGCAAACGGAGTTCCAGCTGAGACCAGAGCTGTCACACAAGAAGGCGAAACTGTTTTTCTTAGACCACGTCCAGGTGCATCAAGAATGTATCCGGAAACTGACATCCCTTCCATTAGTGTAATACCTGAAGAAGTAAAACTCGCAAGGGACACAGCAGATGCAACGAAATCATGGGATGAATCAATCGCTGAAATTCAACAAAAATATAGCCTAAATTCTCAATTGTCGGAACAGATTTTTGATTCGGTATACATGGAACTGTTTGAAAAAATCTGTGAAAATAAAAAAAACTCACCAAACTTTGTAGCCTCAATACTTTGTTCTAGTATAACAAACTTGGAAAGAAAAGGATTCGACTGCACGTTATTGAAACCCGAACATATCATAGAATCATTCGAACTGTTAGCGTCTGGTAAAATACCTAAAGAATCACTAGAAATTATTTTCGAAAACATCATGTCTGGAAAGTCAGAAAATGTTGCAATTGCTATGCAAAATACAGATGTTTCAAGTATGAATGAGGACGAATTAAATGGAATTTTAGATGAAATAATTCAAAACAACACGGAACTTGTTAAGAAGTTAGGAGAGAATGCAGTAACCACATTGATGGGAATTGCGATGAAGCAAGTCAGGGGTAAGGTTTCTGGGCAAACAGTTAATGTTTTGCTACGAAAAAAGATCTCAGAATTATAAAAATGCGGGAAGTGGGATTTGAACCCACGAACTCCTAGGAGATAAGGACCTGAACCTTACGCCGTTGACCAGGCTGGGCGACTCCCGCAACAAGAAAGAAAAAACATAGAATAAGTTTCTTTTTCGTGAGTAAAACACAAAATAGCCGAGTATATCTATTAAATTAATGGAATTTAGCGAGATATATTGCAATGATTGTAAGAAAGTGCTTGCTAGATACAATGTAAAATATTACTCAGAAGACATGATTGCTGAGTTAATTCAGACTATCCATGTTATTCACACTCGTGGTGGACATCATATAAAAATTCATAAAAAAAAATCTGGGTAGAGTTAAAATTTAACGTTAATCAAATGAGTCTTCTAAATCCTTTAACAAATCTTTTTGGTGCCTGTTTAGTTTTTTTGGAATATTAACCACAAATCTTACATATTGATCTCCTCGGCCTCTAAATCCACGTCCTGACAAGCCTTTTCCTTTAAGTTTGATTATTGCATTTGGTTGACTGCCAGGTTCCACAGTAATTTTACTGAATCCTTCTAGTGTGGGTACTTCCAAATTTTTTCCTAAGCTTGCATCCATCATTGATATTTGGGCATCATAAAAAATGTCTCTGCCATCACGTTTGAATTTCGGATGAGGTTGAACGTTGACCCTTATTATTAGATCGCCACTGACACCGTCTGGTATTGACTCGCCCTCACCAGATATTACATAATCACCATTGTCTATACCAGCCGGAAGCTCAAACGATATGTGTTTTGTGCCTTTCACTTTTCCTAACTTGCATTTTTTGCATGGTTTTTCTATCACTGTTCCCTGTCCACCACATTTTCTGCATGGTTGAACAGTTACAAAAGTAGAAAACCCCATGTTCCGACTTATCCTTACTTGCCCCTGACCATGACAGTCTGAACATTTTATTTTAGATGTACCGGGAAAACATCCAGAACCATTACAATCAGGGCAGTCTACATTTTTTTGTAAATCAAGCTCCATTCTTTTCCCATCAAGCACGTCTTCAAGCGAAACAAAAGTTTCATGTAACAGATCAGAACCTCTTTGCCTTCCAAAACCGCCAAATCCTTGTGCTCTCCCTCCAAAAAGATTTTCAAAAATAGAATCAAAACCGCCTGTCGTTCTTCTACCTCTTCCTCCAAACAAGCCACTAAGAATGTCATCAAAGTTAGCTCCAGCTCCTCTAAAAATATCTTCAGTACTGTATCTTCCATCTACACCGGCATGACCATGTTGATCATAAAGCTGACGTTTTTTTGGATCTGACAAAACTGCATATGCTTCTGAAATTTCCTTGAAATGTTCAGCAGCTTCAGGCGATTTGTTTCTATCCGGATGAAATTTTAAAGCTGATTTTCTATATTGAGCCTTGATCTCATTTAATGCAGTGTTTTTTGAAACGCCTAAAACTTCATAATAGTCACGTTTTGCGCTCATGTTATAATCAAACAGTTCATTTGTATAAAATAGCTAATGTATTCATTTTCAAATAATTTGGGTTTTGGTTTTTATTTAGACTGCTCTTCACTTGGTTTTGATTCTGGTTCTGGCTCAGGCTCAGATTTTTCTCCAGATTTGGTTTCATCTTTCTGTTGGTCTGCCCCTGGTGGAGGAGTAGCATTTTTGTATAATTCAGTAGTTATTTCATTTACTATTGCTTTTAATGCATCTAGTTTTGTTTTAATTTGGTCTACGTCCTGACTTAGAACTTCCTTCAGCTCCTTTATTGCATCTGTAGCCTTAATTCCCTGTTCCTGCGATATTTTGTCTTTAAGATCTTGGTTAACCAATTTTTCTGTCGTGTAGATGTAGCTTTCTGCCTCATTTTTGAGGTCGACGGTCTCTTTTTTCTTCTCGTCTTCGTCTGCGTGCTTTTCTGCATCCTGTTTCAATTTTTCTACCTCTTCATCTGATAGTTTTGTTTTAGATTCTATGGTAATTTTAGCATCCTTTCCAGTTCCAAGATCCTTTGCTGTTACGTTTATGATACCATTCGCATCAATGTCGAATTTTACATTGATTTGTGGGACTCCTCTAGGAGCCGGAGGAACATCAGTCAGGTTAAAACTTCCCAAGGAAACATTGTCAGCAACCATAGGTCGTTCCCCCTGTACCACGTTTATTGTAACTGCGGTTTGATTATCAGCAGCTGTTGTGAAAGTCTTGTCTTTGGATGTAGGTATTGTAGTGTTTCTCTCAATAATTTGTTCACGCACACCGCCTAGTGTTTCAATTCCTAATGTCAATGGAGTTACATCTAGTAATACAATATCACTTTCCACATCTCCAGCCATAATACCCGCCTGAATGGCAGCACCAAAGGCAACAGCCTCCATTGGATCAATTCCAGATTCTGCGCTTTTTCCAATTGCGTCTCCAACAAATTTTTTTACAATTGGCATTCTAGTAGGTCCACCAACGAGTACAATTTTGGTGATGTCTGAAGGAGATAATTTTGCATCCTCAAATGCTTTGTCAATTGAGGGCTTGCATCTTTCGACTAGTGATGTTACAAGACTCTCTAGTTTAGCTCTTGTTAGTTTCACTACAAGCGCAGTCTTTTCGTGGATATATGGCAAGTTTATCTCTGTTTCCATTACACCTGAAAGTTCAATCTTTGCCTTTTCACAAGCCGCTCTGAGTCGTTCCATGGCTTTTTTGTCACTTGAAAGGTCAACACCTTCTTTTTTTCTGAATTCCTCTCTGACATAATCCATTATAGCGAGATCCATATCAGTGCCGCCCAGATGAGTATCACCAGAAGTGCTTATCACTTCAAAAACGCCACCACCCATTTCCATTAATGTAACATCGAGTGTACCACCACCAAAGTCAAATACCAATATTTTCATGTCCTGCTTTGCCTTGTCAAGACCAAAAGCAAGAGAGGCTGCGGTAGGCTCATTGATAATTCGCACCACGTCAAGCCCAGCGATTGTTCCAGCATCTTTGGTAGCTTGTCTCTGGTTATCATCAAAATAGGCAGGAACTGTAATTACTGCCTTGGTAATCTTATCACCAGTAAATGCTTCAGAATCTTTTTTAATTTTTTGTAAAATAAACGCAGAGATTTGTTGTGGTTTGTATTCTTTACCTTGAATTTTGTAAACATGATCTGTGCCCATCTTTCTCTTTGCTTTAGTAATAGTGTTTTCAGGGTTTGTTACAGCTTGGTTTACAGCAGGTGTACCAACAAGCATTGCACTCCCATCTTTTGGGAATGCAACGACAGACGGAAATGCTTTGCCATGTGCTGTTTGGCCTTCAGCTGAAGGAATTATTGTTGGCTTACCGCCTTGAATAATTGCGGCAGCTGAGTTACTTGTTCCAAGATCGATACCAATTATTCTTTCAGCCAAATTTTCACCTATTTTTTAATTAATTTTTTTGAAACACATACTTTCGAGTATTTGAATACCTTGCCACGAATAATATATCCTTTTGCGATCTCTTTTACAATTGTGCCTTCCTCATTACTGTCATCCTCAATCTCTTGTACTACTTCATGCAACTTAGGATCAAGTTTCTTTCCTTCAACTTCAATAGGTTTTACTTCATAATGATCCAGGATGGATTCCATGTTTTTTATGATGCTGTTAAGACTTTCTACGTTTCCTCCCTCTTTTTCATATGCATTTTTTGCACGAATAAAATCTTCATACACGGTTAAGAAATCCAAAATTATTTTGTTCTCTCGTGCGTTTATTCTATCAATAGTTTGTTTTTCCAGATTTTGGTAATCTGCAAGTAAACGCAAAGATTTTTGTTTCTCTTTTTCTAAAAGCTCGTTTAACTCATCTATTTTTTGTTGATAATGTACTGATTGCGATTTTTTAATTTCCATTTTACTGTCGATGTTATTGTCAAAACTGTTATCATTCTGTTCTACATTTTCTTGAGATTCAGTTAATGAATTCTCATCTTTTTCGTTTTCAGACATCAATCTTTCTAATTTTTAAGATAATTTTATCTTTATGACTAGATTTCACATAGAGGATTTGCTTTTATCACAAAAACATCCTCGCCTTTTTGACTTTCTTTTATTTCTTTATAATCAGAACTAGAACAAGCTACTACTATTGTTGTTTTATCATGATGAAACAAGTCTACTGAACCAGTTGATGTTTCTACATCACCAATATAATCACGCAGTTTGGAGGCAATAGTGTCTAACATTTCAATCTTATCTCCTCTCATCTCATTTGTATCCAATGTCCAAGACAATACAATTTTTGTCTTACTAGCTTTTAGCTCATTTTTTTTCAAAGTTATTCTAATGGCATCAATTAATCTCTTGACATAACCTGAAATTCCTCTAATGCTTCCGTTAATAAGATACATCAAAGTTTGTGCGCTTTCAAATGAGGAACCAAGCATATGCAGGTCATAAAGGCCAGTTACCATATCGTCAAGGTAAATATTTTTAAAATCATTAAATAATGTGGTGTGTTTTGTATTATTTTTTACAAATTTGCAAACCTCTAAAATGCTACACAAACTAGAAAATCTTTGTATAGTGTTAATGGCATGTAAATACTCTGCTGAAGAAATATCTACAAATTTTTTTTCTTTTTTATCCATTTTTAAAAGTGATAAAAGATTTTTTCCATCAGTTGCTTTTAGCGAACCAATTGCCTCAGGTGTTTTGTTCAAATCGTGTAGTGGAAAATAAAAGTAAGAAATTGATTTTCCAACCTCAAACCCAGTAACATGTTTTAAAAGTAAGATGTTTTCGTTATTTCCACCAAATCCAGTTGCAAGACAATTAATGACTGAACTGCCTTCCTTCAATTCTCCTACTGCATCTTTGAACTTGGAATTTACTTCTGTTTTTCGATCATGGCCAGTTTTCCTTATTCGTGGTGTAAAGAAAAGATATTTAGCTTTTGAAATTGCAATATTACTTGGTTCCATAGCAAGTAGAGGTTCATCTTCTCTAAGCGATGTCACGTTTGAATAGGTTTTTGCAATTTCAGGTGTTAACAATATTGCAGATGAAGAAGATTCATCGATTATCCGTACGTCTGCACCGTTGATAACCATCTGGCTAGCAAGATAATATCCTTCCGTACTTAGCCCAAAAAATACAACTTTTTCTTTCATAATATATACATCTTAGATATCTAGGCTAAGAAATACTTATTGCAGTTTGGAATTAAATCAAAATACTTGAAGATTTGGTTTGATGTTTTAACTCCAAAACAGATTCTTTTTTTTGAATCCATGATCAAACGCATTAAAAAAAATCATACTGTGTTATGTACTTCACGCGATTATGACCAAGTAACACAATTAGCAAAAATAAGAAATCTTAAGTTGGTAATAGTAGGAAAACATGGAGGATCCAAAAGGCATGATAAGCTAAATGCTAGTCTACGTAGGGCAAAATTACTATCTACAAGAATAAAGGGATTTTCGCCTGATCTCACGATAAGCTTCTGTTCACCTGAAGCAGCAAGAGTTTCCTATGGATTAAACATTGATCACATATGTTTTTCTGATTCACCACATGCCAATGCTGTTATGCGGCTTGTTATACCTCTAGTTCAAAAACTGTTGATCCCATGGATTATTCCAAAAAAGGAATTCACAAAATTTGGAATTAATAGCAAAGACATTATAAGTTACAGAGCAATTGATGCTGCAATAATAGCGAAACGAAAGGTTTCAAAAAATAGTAAAAAACTAGTTAAAAAAAGTAAAAGAAAAGTGATTCTGGTTAGGGTTGAAGAGGAATATGCTTCTTATTCAACAAAAAAAAGACCCGCAATTCCCATTATCAAAGAAATCATAAAAAATTTTAGTGATCAAGAAATCATTGTAATGGGACGGTATACTTCTCAAGTAAGACACTTAGATCAAACTTTTGGCAAGAAAATCAGAGTGTTTAACAAAATTGTTGATAGTAAAATATTGTTAGAAAATGCTGGCGTTTTCGTTGGATCTGGCGGAACAATGACCGCCGAATCTGCACTGCTTGGTATTCCTACAATTTCATACAATGCTGTTCCAAATATTATAGAAGCCTATCTTGTCAGGAAAAAATTGGTGATAAGAGAAACAAATCCTAAACAGGTAGTAATATCAATCAGGAAGATTCTTGGATCCTCCAATTTAGAAATAAAAAAGAAATCTAAAAAGATGCTAAATTCTATGGAAGATCCTTATCCCATTCTTGTAAAAACAATGAAATCTGTATTAAAGTAATATTATAAGGGGAAAGGGAAAAAAATGTACGGAAGCCCGGTAGTGTAGTGGCAAGCATAGGGGCCCTTGGAGCCTTTGACCTCGGTTCGAGTCCGGGCCGGGCTATTATTTTTTTAAAAATCCATTTTAGTTAACAATTTTGTTGCGATAACAAAAAGAATAGATGCCAATACTATCAAAACTACCATTTCTAAAATAACAAACTCTGTAATTGTACCAAAAATTCCAGCCCTAATTATGTCAACAAGGTATGTTAATGGATTAAGATAAAATATAGTCGCAAGAGGTTGTGGAGAACCAGCAGCAGGATAAAATGCTGTACTTACAAACGCAAAGAAAATAAAAACTGTATTAATAATTACGTTAAATCCCTCACTTGAACGCAGTTTCGCGGAGATGATTGAAGCAATGGAACCAAATAATATTGCGCCAACTATTGAGCTGAAAACTATGAGTGGAATTGTGACTAGGCTAAATTCTGCTGATTGAAAAAATACTGGATAGCCAACTGCCGCAATTAACGCCGCACTGACTAGACCGACTATTGCAATAGTGGTAATATTGCTAAGAATGTAGTTTGATCTTGTAAATGGACCTGACATTATTTGTTCAAACATTCCATGTCGTCTATCATTCCAAATTATAATTCCAGAAATGAGAGTGCTGTTCATAATGTTAAAACCGATCATCCCAGAAGCTAAGAATGCTGGGTAGCTTAGATTCTTGGTTCCAAAAGATACTTCATCGATCAGTGAGGTGTACGCAAAACCAGCTACAAAAATCCAAATCAAGGGAAAAATCACCTGCCAGATTAAAAAACCTGGATTTACTGAGATGGTAATATTTCTATTAACTAATCTGATTATCGGATGCATTAGAATCACTTACAACTTTAAGAAATATTTCTTCAAGATTTGTTGGTATTGCAGACAAATCATCTATAGCTATATTGTTTTGATTTAAAATTTTTAGAATGTTCATTAAAACAAGTTCAGAATCAGCAGAATGTATTGTGATTGTAGCTCCTGTATTAAATTCAATTTTACAGTCCTGAATATTTTCTAAAAGACTTCCTAATGTTTCAGTGTTAGATGAAACATGAATTTTGATTGTTTTTTCACGCCCAAATCTTTTTTTAAGTTCATTTGGTGAGTCAACAGTAATTATTTTGCCTTTGTTAATAATCGCAATATTATCACAGAAATATTCTGCCTCGGTCAGCACATGTGTGGTGTAAAATATTGTTAGGTTTTTTTCCTTTACTTTATTTTTTAAAAAATCTAATAATTGCCTTCTAGCAGTTGGATCCAGTCCGACAGTAGGTTCATCTAAGAACAACAAATCCATATCGTGCATGAACTCACGGGCAACCTGAACTCGTCTTCTCTGACCGATAGAAAGATCCTCATTTTTTTTCTTTCTAATTTCAACTAGATTAAAGGCGATAAGAAGTTCTTCTGTTTTATCCATTCTAGTTTTTTTGTCAAGGTTCCACATCATCCCATATTTTTCAAGTGATTTTTCTACTGAGAGTGTGGGTTCGTAACTTGGTTGCTGTAAAACTACGCCAATTTTTTTTCTTATTCGCAATGGTTCCTTTGCAGAATCAATTTCTAGAACTGAAATTTTGCCACTAGTTGGTTGGATCAATGTGGTTAACAGTTTAATCACGGTTGATTTTCCTGCTCCATTTGGTCCTAGAAAACCAAAAATTTGTCCCTCATCGACATCAAGATCTATACCATCTACTGCGTTTATTCCATCATACGATTTGAAAAGCGATCTGGCAAAAACAGATTTCATGTTTCTTGAAATCCTAGACTCCTTAAATGTTAATAAGAGCTAAAAAGAAGAAATTGAGGGGAGCAACTTGTCAGAGTTTGAAGAATTATTAGAAAAAATTCAGGAACAAAAACCTGAATTAACTAAGCAAGATATTGAAGATAGGATTAAACAAAAAAAGGAAAAGATAGGCACAGGTTATTTGACAGATCAGGGAGCTCTTTTTCTTATTGCGTCAGATCTAGGAATATCATTAAAGCAGACTTTGAAAGTTGAAATGAACCTAAAGGATCTTTACGTAGGCGCTAAGGATGTATCAATTGAAAGTAGGGTGCTGAACATTTCACCTGCAAAGCAGTTTTCTAGAAAAGATGGCTCTCCTTTCCTACTTAGAACCATGACGGTTTATGATAATGATTCTGCTGTAAGTGTTAAGCTTTGGGATGAAAAAGCTAACCTGCCAGGGATTGAAGAGCTGAAACCCGGTGATTTGATAAAAATAATCAAGGCTTATGTTAAATCGGATCTTAATGGCAGTCCAACGATAAATGTTGGTTCGGGATCTAATATTGAGTCAACCAATAAAGAAAGTGAGATTTGCCCAATTGATGATCTAACTATTGACGCCAGTGAGATTAAGGAAAATCAAAGTAATCTGGTTGTTTCAGGTAAAATAGATGGCGGTATAACTACACTAGAATTTACGAACCGGCGTGGCGAACCAGGAAAGGGACTTAGAATGAGATTGAAAGGGAATGATGGTACTACGAAAGGAGTGGTGATATGGGGAAAAGATGAATCGTTCTTACCGAAAGTTATTTCCCAGAATGCAAAAGTTAGGCTCTTGGGTGTTAGAACAAAGGTAGGAAACCAAGGTCTTGAGATTCATGGAAATGAGGCAACACTGATTGAAATTGAAGGGGGAAAAGAGTTAGAACCTGTTATTGTACGCATTGGGACAAAAAGAAATGATGGAGGTAAAACTGTTGCAATATGTATAGACATTAAGAAAAACATGGTATACGTGTCAGATTCTTCAAAGATGCTAGATTCGGTTAGTACAGGAGATGTTATAGAATGTATGCCTTCAAAAGTTTTTGGTAGTTCTATAACAATAAACCATGATTCGTTTCTAAGAAAAATTGATGATGATAAAAGCATACCACCATTATCCAGTCTGAGAACAAAAATTTCCGAGGTTAAATCTGGAAATGATTACTGTGTTGAGGCCATAATTTTGAAAGAGCCAGAAAGGCGAGAAGTTCAAACAAAAACTGGAGAAACAATTTTGTTATCTGAAATGTTTGTTGAAGATGACAGTGGTCAGATTTGGATTAAGGGGTGGAGAAACCAAGCTGTTCTTTTAGATGGGCTTTCTGTGGGCGAGATAATTTCTGTGACTGCAGTTAACGCAAAAGCTGGACTTGAAGGAAGAACAGAATTGTTTTTAACTCCATTTTCAGCTATTGTAAAAAAGAACTAGTCCCAAAAACCTCTTGTCATTACATACTGTCTTTCAGCTTCGTAAATTTGTTTATACATAAGCTCTTGATCAGTCATATTTCGTAAAATCCTTGCGCCAGTGTCAGCACCAACACCATAACCTGATAAGACAATTATAGCATTCTTGCCAAAAGTTTCAATCAATGAGGCAACTTTCCAGGCTCGTTTAAATCTGTGATTTTCTTCGGCAGAAAGTTTTTTGCCACTGTATTTTTTCTGAATGATTTTAATCAAATCATAATCTGAATAAAATGTGGTTGTAATTTGCCTGCTTTTACAGTATTTACAATGAAGGTTTTTCTTTACTTCTTTTGTAATAACAGCTAGTTGCCATTTGCCACAACGAGCACAAATTAGACGATGTTTCGCTTTCAACAATCGCTTTTTTACTAAATCGAGAATTGCCTTATCAACATTTGCTGGAGATGCATAATATTTTGTAGTGTGATCTAAGAGTGGTTCTGCTAATTTTGAAAACTTGTTAACATCAACCCATTCAATCTGGATTTCTTTATTTCTAACTCTGTTTAAAATGATTTCAGTGCCTTTTAGATCAAACTTGTCATGAAATAACTCTCTTAGCGCTTCTCCAACAACTGGTGTGTTTTGATACCGTTCATAAATAAAATGACCAGATTTTCTATCATAAATAGCTCCGCGGCCTACCATTCCAAATTTTTTGGCAACGCACCATGTTCTCCAATTAACATTATGCGTTCCAATCAAAGATGCAGATACAACACTTGCCAGATCAAATTTCTCCATTAAAGTTTCAACAAAGATCTTCTTGCTAATTCTTGCGTTGGACTCCAAAACAATTCTGTAGGCATCTGATCTTGATTGAATAACATATCCAAGAGTAGATTCTAGTAGTGAAGAAAGTATAGTTGCCAAAGTTGAATTAATTTTTGTACCAAAACATGCATGGATAACAACATTACGATCTGTTCTTACAGATTCAATTACAATAGTTTTCTCATCAGGTATAATGTTAAAATCTAGTTCCAAAATAATTTTATTAATCATTGATAACGAACCACGCTTTACTTTATTTCTGAATAGTCCAACTTTTTGTGCAGTATCATAATCAACAGGAATATTTTCGCCCTCCCAGTATGGCACCTTGTTTTTTTGACCACTAATTGGTTCAACATTTATTTGCAAAGATTTTTCATCAATGTTTAGTATTCTCCACTGCATTCCACGAAGAACAAAGATGTTCCCTGCTTCACCATGATCGCCTACAAACCTTTGATCTAAGGATCCTATGATTTTCTTTCCAACTGAATCAAACACCTTAAATTTTAAAATGTCTGGAATTGTTGAAAGGTTCTCAAAATAATATCTAAATGCTTTTCTTTTTTTCCAAAATTTCATTTTTTTCTTGTCAAAATACAAAATATAGATCTGGTCTAAAATTTCTAGAACATTACAAAATTCATCTAATGTTATATTTCTAAACGGATATGCCTGTTTGATTATTTTATACGCAAAATCAATAGATATTTCTCCCATCTGTAGCGATAGGCCTACTAGGTGGTGAGCCAAAACATCTAGAGATTTGTTATGAATTTTTTGTTCTTCAATAGAACTATTTTTTATTCTATCAAGAATTGCTTTTGTTTCAAATTCATCATCAGGACTATTTGTGATGATTAGCCCCTTTGCAGAAGTATTTCTAAAATGTTTGCTCCTGCCTATTCGTTGCATTAATTTTGTTACTTGGCGTGGTGAACCATAATGAATTACAAGTTCTATCGAACCAATATCTAATCCTAATTCAAGAGATGATGTGCATACAACTATACCACTTGTCCCACTTCGAAGTATGCTCTCTGTTTCTTCTCTAACTTGTTTTGATAATGAGCCGTGGTGTAACTCTATATTCATCAAAGTCTTTTCCCTTAGGATTGAAGCTAAAAATTCAGATTCGCCTCTAGTGTTAGTAAACAAAAGAACTGGAGAATTTATGTCTGATTTTTCAATATATTCAATAATTGAATCTGCCACTTCAGAAATTGAGCCTTTCACAAATTTTACTTCAACATCATATTTCCTAATTGATTTATCTTGAATTATCTTACATGGTTTCTTTGTTCCAACAAGAAAGTGTGCAGCATCCTCAATATTTCCAACAGTGGCTGATAAGCCAGTTCGTATGATTTTCTGATTTGAGTTAAGTTGTAGTCTTTCTAGGCTTATTGATAGTTGAGAACCTCTTTCACTTGACAAAAGCTCATGCACCTCATCAATTATGACTCGCTCCAGTTCAGAAAGTGCCGTTAACATTTTCTGTTGAGTAAGAAGAATAACAAGCGTTTCTGGTGTTGTAATTAATACATCAGGTGGTGAGTCTGAAATTTTTTTTCTAAGTGATTGAGGTGTATCACCATGTCTAACTTGAATTGTTAGATCTTCTTGTTCAGCATATTTGATTATTCTTCGAAAAATATCTCGGTTAAGTGATCTTAATGGTGTAACATAAAGTGCCTTGATCTTTCCCTGCTTTTTTGTTTCTTTTATCTGTGAAAAAATAGGAATTACGATGCATTCTGTTTTACCAGAACCGGTTGGCGCTATAATCAATGAATCAATTTTTTGACAAATTATTGGTAGTGCTCTTTTCTGTATATCCGTTAACTGTTCAAATCCTAGTGAGTGAAATTTTTCTTCAAGAAAATTTTTAGGAGGAGGATTCTTCAATATTTTTTGTTCTAACTCGCTCATAAACCATTACACCTACAATTCCCGCAGCAAATAAAATAATTGCAATAATGGGAATATAATCAAAAAATCCCGCCATTGAATAGACACACTCTTAGTGTATTAAATAGATTAAGATACACTGGTAAGACCACTAGAAGTTATAGTATATCGAAATTTTTTATTAACAAAAGGAGAAATAACTTGGCACAGATATCCATTATCATTTTTTGAAAGTTTAATTTTAGTATGTGTATACATACTGATTGATTCTTCCAAGTTTTCCTTTTCATGTTTGTTAATAGTTCTAACAATGTTTGTTACAATTATAGGAATTTTGCCGTCAATGGCAATACTTGATAAATTATGCATGTATTTCATAAAGGAAATATGTTTTTCAAGAGACTGCTCTTTTTTTGAATACTCAAATGAGAAAAGATCTGTTATGCCATCAACTATAATCAAAGAATAGTTCTTGGGTGATGTTTTTGAAAAACACTGAATCTGTTGTGCAGTATTAGTGATACGGTTTACCTTTATTTTATCAAGTAATGATGGATTGATTTTCTGTAATTGCATCATTTCAACTAGTCTTTCAGGTCTAAACTCGCCAATTGTATCTTGGAAAAGAATATCTTTTCCACTATGCAAAGCATTAAGACAAATTTGAAAGGTCAGCTGTGTTTTTCCAGTAGCACTTTGTCCAGAAATACTAGTAACTAATCCCTCCTTAATCCCGCCACCAAGAAACTGATCTAGTTCCTTTAATCCTGTTTTAATCATGTCTTTGTTTACACTAAAAAACTAAAGAGATTTTCCTAAATAATTCAATAGGCAAGGCTTTAATTATAGTAACCAAAGAAAATTGCAATAAGTGTATAACAAGTGGAACAGACAACTGCAAAAAGACCGTTAACAACCTTACAAAAAAACACAAAAAAAAGCGTTACTGTTAGATTGAAAAATGATGTTGAATACAAAGGTAAGATAGTTAATGTTGATTCTTATATGAATTTGATAATGTCTGATGCTGAAGAAGTAAAAGATGGAAAAACCGTTGAAAAGTATGGAAGAGTAATTTTGCGAGGAAATAACGTACTCTTTATCAAATTAGAAGATGAACTTTAAACTGTAATCCAAATGTCAAAACCCTATATTTTCACATCAGAATCCGTAACCGAAGGTCATCCAGATAAGGTATGTGATCAAATTTCAGATGCCATATTGGACGAATTTCTCAAACAGGATCCAGATTCAAGGGTGGCAGTTGAGACGCTTGTAACAACAGATTTTGTTACAGTTGCAGGAGAGGTTACGTCAAAAGCTAAGTTGGACATTGAGAAAATTGTCAGAGATACGATAACAGAAATTGGTTATGACAATCCAGCATTGAAGTTTGACGCAAAAACATGTCAGGTTGTGGTAAAAATAGACCCACAAAGCCCAAACATTTCACAGGGCGTAACGGCATCAGAACAAAAGGAACAGGGAGCAGGAGACCAAGGATTGATGTTTGGGTATGCTACAAACGAAACTGACGAGCTAATGCCATTACCAATATCATTGGCTCACAAGCTGACAAAAAAACTTGCTGAGATTAGAAAATCAAAAGAATTAGCATGGTTAAGACCTGACGGCAAATCTCAAGTTTCTGTTACATATGTTGATAATAAGCCTCAAAGAGTTGAAACCATTGTAATTTCAACACAACATGACCCTGAAATATCAAATGAAGAGATTAGAAAACAGATTATTGATAAAGTGGTAAAACCTGTTTGTGAAAATTGGTGGCATGATGACATTGTAATTCATGTAAATCCAACTGGCAAGTTTGAAATAGGTGGGCCGCATGGTGATGCTGGTCTTACTGGCAGAAAAATTATTGTTGACTCTTATGGTGGAATGGGAAGACATGGCGGTGGAGCATTTTCTGGAAAGGATCCATCAAAGGTTGATAGGTCCGCCAGTTACATGTGTAGATATGTTGCAAAAAATCTCGTTGCAGCTGGTCTTGCAGACAGATGTGAAGTACAGATTGCTTATGCCATAGGAGTTTGTCAACCGCTATCATTCTCGGTTAATACATTCGGAACACACAAAATACCTGAAGATGATATCGAAAAAATTCTAAATTCCCACTTTTACATGAAGCCTGCATCCATAATTTCCCATTTAGATCTGAAGAGACCTATTTACAAAAAGACTGCATCGTATGGCCATTTTGGTAGAAGCGAACCAGAATTTACTTGGGAAAAGACAGACAAAGCTGAAGAACTAAGAAAGGCGGCTGGACTGTAAAAATTCTGCAACTGTTGTTAATTTAACATTAGATAATTTTTTAAGTTGTTTTCCATCACTTGTGTAATCTCCAACTAGAATGTTAAGAGATTCTAAACCGTAAACACTTCTTGGATTACGTTTTGCTTCATCATATGCACTCTCTAAACTGATTTTTTGAATTTTTACACTAGTATTTTTAGCAAAAAGCTTCACAAAATCTTCAAATCTTATCTTCTGAGGTCCTGCTAGGTCTAAAATCTTTTTAGAAAATTTTTTCTCAAGAACCGCCTCTAGAATAATTTTTGCAACATCTAACACAAATATTGGCTGTAATCTATATTTGCCCGAACCCGGGATAACTATGATGCCTTTTTTCATCTGCTTGGAAAGAGCTTTGGTTAGATAGTCTGTTTTTCCTATAATGTAAGAGGCACGAAATATAGTGTAATCTAATCCAGAATTCATTATTTCGCGTTCAGCCCTGTATTTTGAAACAAAATAATCTGACTGATTATTTTTGGAAACACCAAGACCACTGATAAAGATAATTTTTTTAATGCCTGCGTTTTTACACGCTTTAATTACATTTTTTGTCAGATTGAGATTGATTTCTTCAAACGTAGATTTTGGTGATTGTCTTCCTATACCAATTAGATGTACCAAAGCATCATAATTTTTTAGTTTGGTTTGAAGTTTTGGTTCTAAGAGATTTGTAGATATTATCTTTACTTCAGAGGCATGTTTACGAAAATTTTTTCTGGAAACTCCTAAAACATTGATTTTATTTTTGTAGAGAAAATTTCTTAGATTTTTACCTACAAAACCATTAGCGCCAGTAACTGCCACTCTTGTAGATATGTTTGACATGAAAAAAATCACACAACAATTGATTTTAAGGATATAATTAGTTACTCATCGTGGATCCACCAGAAAAACCTGCAGGTAAGTTACGCACAGGATTCACTACTGGTACATGTGCTACAGCTGCCTCAGTTGCAGCTGTTTTATCAATTATTAATCAGAAAAAAACTGAGTCTGTTGATGTTTTACTTCCAAAAAAATCTAGAATAAAAATTAATATCAATAGTTGTGAATTTGAAAAAAACAAGGCACATTGCTCAGTAATTAAAGACGCAGGTGATGATCCAGATGTAACGCATGGTGCTGAAATTGTTGTCGACTTGGAACTAACATCAAAACCAAACTCTATTGAAATAGATGGTGGTGAAGGCGTGGGCAGAGTAACAAAGCCTGGAATAGGATTAGAGATTGGTCAAGCTGCCATTAACCCAACTCCACGAAAAATGATCATGGAAAATTTGACTGAAGTTGGTAAGGAAATTTTAGAAAAGAATGGAATCAAGGTGATAATATCAGTTCCAAAAGGTAAGGAGCTTGGACCAAAGACTGATAATCCACGAATTGGAATTGTGAATGGAATATCAATTTTAGGAACGAGTGGAATTGTAATACCTTACTCAACTGCATCGTTTGCAGCTTCCATTAGGCAACAACTGGATGTTGTACTTTCAATGGGAGATGATACTGTTGTCTTAACAACTGGTGGAAGAAGCGAGGATTTTGCAAGAAAAGTTTTTGATCTTCCTGATCACTCTTTCGTACAGTTTGGAGATTTTTCTGGATATACGATTTCACAATGTGCAAAAAAGGGGATAGGGAAAGCGTATGTTGGGGGGTTTATTGGAAAGTTTGCCAAGATGGCAACGGGTGTAAAACAGACGCATGTAAAAGGTTCAAAAGTTAACATGAATTTTCTCTCGGAATTGGCAAAAAAATGCAAGGCTGAAGAAAATGTCATACAGAAAATAAAAAATGCAAATACCGCTAGAAATGTTCAAGAGATTATTCTTGAAAATAATATAGAGGGTTTCTTTGATCTGATTTGTTTAGAAGTTTACAAACAAATGAGGGGCCATTCAGAAAATAAGATCCCCATTGAAATTATTCTGTTTAATTTTGATGGAAATGTTTTGGCGCGTTATCCCAAACAGTAAGGAATTTTATTAAACTAGCAGACAACTAACACATGGAAAGAATAGCAATTTTAGCCATAACAAAAAATGGCATTAAGATCGCAAAAGAACTGAAAGAAAAATTCTCTTCTTGGAATGTGTTTGCGCCAGACAAATTCTCTGATGGTAATGTCAACATTAACTGGTATACTGACAGCACAACGACAAAAATTATGGAATTGTTCAAATCAAATGATGCGCTAGTTTGCTTGTTCTCCTTAGGTGCTGTTATAAGATTAATCTCGCCTCATTTGAAAGACAAGAAAACCGATCCTGCAGTTATTGTAATTGACGACAAGGCTCAGTTTGTTATCAGTTCACTTTCTGGACATCTAGGTGGAGCAAACCAGCTGACAAATGACATTGCAGCAAAGCTTGGTGCAACACCTGTAATAACAACAGCGGCTGATGTAAACAAAACCATTCCGGTGGATCTTGTTGGAAAAGATTTTGGATGGAAGATTGACGATGACTCTAATGTAACTAAGGTAAGCGCGTTTATGGTAAACGAAGAAAAAATTGGTGTATACCAAAACTGTGGAAAAAAAGATTGGTGGGCAGATAAGCTACCAGCTAACGTTACCATATATCCTACAATCAATGAATTAAAAAATTCAGATTCTAAGGGATACTTGATCATAACAGATGAGATTGTTGATGATAATAGTCTGTTACAAAATGCTGTAGTATATAGACCGCCAAGTCTAGTAGTGGGAGTTGGATTACACTGGGATACTGCAAAGGGTACTATCAAAGACGGCTTGATGAGCTGCATGAATAAATTCAAACTTAGTGAAAAATCAATTGCAAGGTTTGTCTCAATTAAGAAAGAAAATGACGTAGCTGGTCTTGTTGAACTTGCAAAGGAAATGTCAAAACCTATACAACATTTTGAAAAGGAAGAGCTTGCTTCTATTTCTACCCCAAACCCATCAAAGACAGTTCAAACATTTGAAGGTACACCGAGTGTGTCAGAGGCTGCGGCAATCAAGAGCTCTGAAGGAAAACTAGTAGTTGAAAAACAAAAATTTCCTCCAAACTTGACAATAGCAATTGCGAGGATTCCAAATTGAAGAGAGGATTGTTATTAATTGACAGAGGAAGCCGAGAAAAGGAAGTAAAGGAAGAGTTGGAAGTTATCTGCAAGAAGATAAAGGAAAAGGGAAATTATGAATTTTCTAACTATTGCTTTTTAGAAGTTATACCACCATTTATTGAGGAAGGTATTAACCAAAGCCTTACTCACGACATTGATGAATTGACGATTGTTCCGTACTTTCTTTATCCTGGAAAAAAGATCAAGGCTGCCGTAAACGAATCAATCGGATTTCAGGAAAAAACAGACGTAAAACTTCGAATAACCAAGCCCATGAGCATGCACAAAACTATGATTGAACTCGTCAATAACAGAATTACATCAGCATTAAGTGAAAACTCTGTTAACCTGCCGAAAAATAGCGTGGATGTGCTTGTCATTGGGCATGGAAGTAAGGATCCGAACGCCAGACGCTCCATGGAATATGTAATTGATGGGATAAAACCTACATACAGAAACGTAAGTTTCTGCTTTTTGGAAATAGAGGAGCCTAACATTAAACAGGGAATTATGAAATGCAAAAATGACAATCCGGAGGTATTGGTGGTTGTCTTTTATTTTTTGCATGAAGGTGCGCATGTAAAACGAGATATTTACGAAGACCTGAATCCTGCATTGGAAGAAGCAAATTTGCAGAAAGTGCTAATTACAAAACATATTGGAATTGATGACAAGATGATTGATCTCATCATTGAAAGAACCAAGGAAGTGGAAGTTGCAAACTAGAAAAGGACAATCAATAGAGGATGAAAGCATGGAGATCATTGAGCGTGAGGTTGGATCTCATCCATATAACAAGATGGAATGGCCAATAGTCAGAAGAATTATTCATGCTACAGCAGATTTTGATTTTGCTGGAGAAAACAAGATAGTTTTCCATAAGGATGCAATCACAAGTGGGATTAATGCGCTGAAAAACGGCTGTAGCATAATTGCAGATGTGAATGGAGTGATAGGCGGACTGAACAAGCAAAACCCAAAAGATTTTGGAAATAATCTAATCTGCAACATTTCGGATCCAGATCTAGCCGAAAGGGCAAAGCAAGAAAATAAAACTAGGGCACAGATGTCCATGCGAATTGCAGCTTCTGAGATGAATGGGGGAATCTTGGTAATAGGGAATGCTCCAACTGCATTATTGGAAGTAATCAAGATGATTCGAGAGGGAGTTACAAAGCCTGCGTTAGTTATAGGAATTCCCGTAGGATTCGTGTCCGCAGCAGAATCTAAAGAAGAGCTGCAAACTGTTGATGTTCCGTTTATCACCAATACTGGCAGGAAGGGTGGAAGTTCCTGTGCTGCGTCAATTGTTAATGCATTATTCAAACTGTTAAGGGAAAATTAGTAGATGGTTGGCAAAAAAGTTGCATCCTTCTGTATCATAATTATTGGAATGCTTGTTACTATACCGTTCAATTACATATATGGAATAGGTGGTTTTGAAGTCGATGCAGTTTGGGCAATTGTTGGAATTGTTATGATTGTTTCCGGTGTTTATTTATTAACAAACAAAATTCTAGGCAGCTGAGAACGTCATCAAAGTGTCATTACATAGTGGCAGAAAATTGATCCTTATGGGCAATTGTTTCGTGGAATACCTAATTTTGCATAATGATACAGATAGTCTCATAATATCGGTGTTTTTATAACCATTATTGAGCCAGTCAGAAAAAATTTTCAAATTAGATTCTGATTTACAGATCTGTAGAATTCTAAACGGAATGTGGCAGGTAGCAGGAGGGCATGGTCAAATTGACCGAGAATCTGCAATTTCTGAGATGCTACAATACCACCATGATGGATTTACAACATGGGATATGGCAGATATTTACGGTCCGGCAGAAGAATTTCTTGGCGAATTTAGAAAAAGGCTTGGTAAAGAAACAGAACTTTCTAAAAGTCAAGCACTAACAAAGTTTGTTCCCAATCCAGGACCTATGACTAGATCAATTGTAGAACATTACATAGACGTGTCTATTAAAAGAATGAATGTAAAATCAATTGATGTCCTACAGTTTCATTGGTGGGATTACAATGATCCAAATTACATTGAAGCCTTACATCATCTTTCAAAACTGCAAGATGAAGGAAAGATAAAACATCTTGGTCTGACGAATTTCGATACAGAAAGAATTGAAATAATAGTAGGACAAGGGTTCAAACTTGTTTCAACCCAAGTACAGTATTCTATTTTAGATCAAAGGCCAGAAGTTAAGATGGTTCCATTTTGCCAAAAAAACAACATCAAACTGCTAACTTATGGAACTCTCCTTGGGGGATTTCTTTCTGAAAAATACATTGGAAGACCAGAACCTGTAAGATCAGATCTTGATACTCTTAGTCTCCAAAAATACAAAAATATGATAGATGCTTGGGGAGGATGGAATCTTTTCCAAGAACTCCTTGTGATACTAGATGATATTGCAAAAAAACATAATACAATGGTAGCCAACGTTGCAACCAAGTTCATTTTGGACAAACCTGCAGTTGTAGGTGTAATAATTGGCGTAAGGCTTGGAATCTCCGAACACAGAGATGATAACGCAAATGTGTTTGGCCTTAATCTTGACGATGAAGACATCGCAAAGATAAAGTCGGTTGTCTCAAAAGCAAACGATTTGTTTGATAAAATTGGAGATTGTGGAAGTGAATACCGATGAATAGTCTCTATATCTGCTAATACGCGCTAACATATGATGACATCTAGGTAGAGTTTTGAACTAACTTTGCAGCATATTTTGCACTGTCAAAGTATAGGTGGCAGTATGACGCAAGTGTATTGTATTCCGTAAGTGCATCCTTTTTTCTGGCTATTCCCTCACCAATCTTCAGATCATAGACAAGTTTAGCATCTCTTGCTAGGTTTCGAATCTTCGAGTAATGAAATTCATGGGCTCTAAACTTTGATGGCGAAGAAATTAAACAGTTTGATGTAATCCTGCCTTCTGTATAGTTCAGCGTCATTTTTTTTGTCATCTGAGTTTCTGCGTCAAACAAACCAACCATCTTGTATTTCTTTTGACTGAAGCTTATAGATTTGGTGAGATACATCAGCCCTCCACACTCGGCATAGATTGGCATTCCCTCTTCAGCATGTTTTTTTATAAGCTTCCTCATGGTTGAGTTACGTTCAAGTGATTGCCCTAAAACTTCCGGAAATCCCCCACCAATGTAGATTAAATCGCAGCTTGGAATTTTTTTGTCGGCTACTGGGCTGAAAAATTTCAGTCCTGCTCCTTCCCTGCGTAGCGCCTCAAGGTTGTCATGATAGTAGAAATTAAACGAACTGTCAAGTGCGACTGCTACTGTAACAGTGGGCTTTTTGAATTTTTTTGATTGAACCTTTGGTAGTTGTGGCACATTTTTGCAAATCTGAATTATCTTGTCAATGTCAAGATTATCAGAAATCTCACGCGAAATTTTCCTAATCTTATTTTGCAGCGACTTTTGCTCCTTTACTGGAATCAGCCCAAGGTGTCGTGACTCCATACTCTCAGAGTTTTTTAGTATGGAACCAAGTATTGGAATTTTCAGGTTTGCAAGCGCTTGTCTGCACATCCGCTCATGCTTCTTACTGCCAATCTTATTCAAAATTATCCCAACTATTCTAGAGTTACGATGAAACTTTGCAAACCCTAGAGCAGTTGCAGCGATGGAGCGGGCCACCTTGCTTGCATCCAGTACTAAAACTGTTGGAGATTTTAACAGCGACGCAACATGGTGCGTGCTTGCATAGTTTGTCTTGCCGCCAAACCCGTCATAATAACCCATCACGCCCTCAATTACAGAAACGTCAGATGCAGAATTTTTTACAAAACTTTGCACAAGATCATTCTCGCCCATCAGCCAGACGTCCAAATTTTTTGTATCGTTTCCTGAGATTGCAGAAAGGTAGCTGGGGTCAATGTAATCGGGTCCAACCTTGAATGGCTGCACGGTGTAGCCGCGTTTTTTGATCCCGTAGATAATTGCAGATGTGATCGATGTCTTGCCAACTCCGCTGGTTGCTCCGGCAACAACTAACCTTGGGACCTTCAATTCTTTGTTTAGGAATTTCATCCACTATCAATCTTTTTAGTTTAGAGAAAATTCAAAGTAGGTGTGGGCCAAAAAGGACTCATTATAGTGTATACTGGGGGCGGCAAGGGAAAAACCTCTGCTGCGTTAGGACTTGTCCTAAGAGCGGTAGGATACAACCACAAAGTCTGCATGGTGCAGTTTGTAAAAGGCTCCTGGCATTACGGTGAGCTCGATTCTGCAAAAAGGCTGGCGCCTGAATTTGAACTTATTACCGCAGGCAAGGGATTTGTTGGTATACTGGACGACAAAAGCCCCCGCGAGGACCATGTCAAGGCGGCAAACGAGGCGCTGGCGATTGGCAAGGAGAAGATTGTGTCCGGTAAATATAATGTTGTAATTCTGGACGAGATTAATTACGCAGTCCAGCTGGAATTATTGAAACTGAGTGACGTCATAGATGCCATAAAGTCAAAGCCACCTGAGCTTGATCTGGTGCTTACGGGCAACCATGCATCAAAGGAAGTTATTGATCTAGCCGATCTTGTGACAGAGATGAAAGAAATCAAACATCCCTTCAAGTCTGGTATAAAAGCAAAAAAAGGAATAGATTTCTAATCAGCAACAATAAATTACCTTGTTAAAAAATTACAACAAATGACAACTGAGGTACATGAATTACCAGAAGAAGGAGAAATTGTTATTGCTACCATTGATAAGATAGGTGATCATGGTGCTTATGCTACTCTAGATGAGTATAACAATGTCCAAGGATTTTTGCATGTTTCAGAAATAGCACATGGATGGGTACGAAATATTAGCAAATTTGTGAAAGAGGGAGAAAAAAAAGTTCTGCTTGTAAAGAAAATTAGAGAAGGTAGAGCAGAAATTGATTTATCGCTTAAACAGATTTCAAGGGAGCAACAAAAAAGGAAACTTCTTGATGTAAAACGATTCGAAAAAGGAAAAAACATTATTAAAAATATACAAGAGAAAGCAAAATTATCAAATAGTGATGTTGAAAAACTAGAAGACGAAATTCTTTCAAAATATGATTCTGTTTATGGTGGAGTTGTTGACATTGCTAGACACGGAATTAAAGTTTTTAACGATTTGAAATTATCTAAAAAAACTTTGGATTTAATTAAAGAAGCAAGTACCAAAATTAGACTGCCTTCAGTCGAAATTAGAGGTATTTTAGAATTAACAGATAATAGCTCAAATGGAGTTGAAAACATTAGGAATAGTTTACAAGGTTTTGAAAATGCAGATCAAAATGGCGTAAAAATTTTGTACGTAGGAGCCCCAAAATATAGAATAAGTGTAACTGCTTCAGATTTTAAATCTGCAGAAAAAACACTCAAGCCCATTTTAGAAGACATTGAAAAAAATATTGGAAAAAACAAAGGTGTTTTTAAATTTACAAGAGAAGAATCTAGAAAAACCGGTGAGGGTTAATGCGGTTCCAGTTAAGAAAGTGTTCTGCGTGTGGACAATATACATTAAAGGATGAATGCAAAAAATGTAATAAAAAAACTGTGTTAGTACATCCAGCAAAATTTTCTCCTGATGACAAGTACATGAGATTACGTATAGCAGAAAAACCAAATTAAATTTTCAAGGTGCGTATGTACCTGTAAGTGTTGCCTGTTCTAAGATGTGACCTTCCATTGCCTTTTCAACTTCAGCCTTTGTAGACTTGTCAGGAAGATCCAGTTCGCTATCAAGTGCATAAAGTTTGAAAACATACGTATGTCTTTTGTCAGGTGGTGCTGGTCCACCATATCCTACTTCGCCAAAGTCTGTCATTCCCAAATTACAGCGGCTGTTGGAGAAAATATCGTCCATGTCAGCATGACTGGCAATAATATTCCATGCAACCCAATGCACCCAAACTTTTCCGACAGCCCCCATCGCATCTGGGTCATCCATAATTAGGGCTAGAGATTCTGTTTCATTGGGAATTCCGCTAATTGCTAAGGCTGGCTCTTTATTTCCATTCTTATATCCACATTCTCGTGGTATCTCACCGCCATCTGAGAAAGCATCACTTGTGAGTCGCATTTCATTAATTTTATCTCTATTACAGTTAAATTTTGCTAGGATTCCAGAACAATTTTGTCGTTTGAAAATGACATGACTGAGCCGCCTAACTTTTTGATTTTATTTTTTAATTCGTTGTCAATCGTGGCAATTATACCTCCACGCTTTCTTACATGTTCAATTATCGCTTGATCTGCAAATTTGCCAGACATCTGGGTAGTTTTCAAATTTCGTGCAAACTCAAGAGTTGTTATAGCATCCTGTTTTTTCTTTTGTGTTTTAGAAAGTTTTCTCAGCTCATTTAGTACTGCAGAAGGAACGACAAATTGTATTTGACCAATCTCAGTGTTTACGGAATCAATGTTCTTGATCTTGCGAGTAGATAGATGAATCAGAAAGCTTGTATCACAGATAACTTCAACCAATTATTCCTGCACCAATAAGTCTCCACCTTTCTGCAATTCTCCTGCTAAGTGCAACATTTCCTTTAGTAAAAAGACATACAGGCCTTCTAAATTCTACTTCTATATTATCAGATTTTACCTTGTTTACCTTTGCAGGTACAGGAGCAGTTCCGACACTAATTCTAAGCAATTCACCAACTGTTACAGGTACAACTTTAGTTTCTCCAGCAGAACCAACAGCAGTATCAAATAAACTGATTTTTAGTTTTGCCTCTGTAGAATTTTCAGGTAGTGTGCCAGGCTTGCCAACGACAGAGCCTATTAACGAATCACTTGTTGAAAGAGAGGGATCAAGTTTTGTTCCAATTGCCACCAGACCTCCTGATTTTACTTCATCTACAATACCTGCACCTGTTCCCAAAGAAACTATTTCTGTCTGTATAGATTGATAAGATTTCTTCTTCGGATTAATTATTCCAGGTTTGATCTCAATTTCATCACCCACTGATAACTTTCCCTGAGTTATGCTACCACCAATTACTCCACCTTTGAGGTTTTTTATTTTAGTTCCAGGTTTGTTTACATCAAAAGATCGTAAAACATGCATCACAGTGTCACTAGATTCATCCCTAACTGGTGTTTCAATCGTTTCTTCAATAGCACCTATCAAAGCATCCATGTTAAGAGATGACTGTGCACTAATTGGTATAATTGGGGAATTAGCTGCTTTTGTTCCCTTTACAAATTTTGTAATTTCAGAATAATTTGATAAAGCATCTTGGTATGATGTTAGATCAACTTTGTTTTGAACAATTACAATTTGTTTAATTCCCAATATTTGTAAAGCCTGAAGATGTTCTTTTGTTTGAGGCTGCGGGACTTTAGAATTTACAGCAACTAACAGCAAAGCACCATCCATTAATGCCGAACCTGAAAGCATATTTGCCATCAAACTTTCATGACCTGGACTATCAACGAAACTTATCACTCTTGATAATTCACTTTCCTTTCCACAGTTATGGCATTTAGGCTCAGTTGAATACCCCAATGGTGATTCACAGTCTTTACATTTGTAAAATGCTGCATCTGAATATCCAACACGTATGGTAATACCCCTTTTTAGCTCTTGACTATGTCTGCCTGTCCAAGTTCCAGTTAGAGCCTGAATTAGAGTTGTTTTTCCGTGGTCTACATGACCTGCAGTACCAATATTGATACACGGTTGTTTTCCATATTTTTTTACGTACCAATCAGGAAGTGTATCTTTCCAGTGCATCATTAAGAATTAAAAATTCTGTTATGTTAACCTATTCCTTTTTTTCTTTAGGAGCTTCTGCCTTTGGTTTTTCTTTAGGAGCTTCTGCCTTTGGTTTTTCTTTAGGAGCTTCTGCCTTTGGTTTTTCTTTAGGAGCTTCTGCTTTCTCTTCTTTCTTTGGTTCCTCTACCTTAATTTCACCATCATATTTGCTGTTAATCTGATAAATTTCTTCAGAGATTGTATTTCCTCTTAGCAGCTTCCGTTTTCGCAGACCTTTTTCGGTGTTTTGTAAACCAACTCCATTTGGTATTAAAATACGTTTTCTTGCAGCTCCAAGAAGATCTGCTCTCATTGGAACACCTGATTTATCACTGCCACCTGTAATCTTGATCTTTCCCTCTAATCCTACAAGAGAGGCATCTGTTTCTTGACCAATTAGTAATCCAAGTAAAGGATTAGCGTCATTATCTTTTAGTTCCTTAACTATTGATTTTCCTTTTGTATCAGAAATTGTCATCTTGAAGTTAGCCAAGCATTCGAAAAAATCACCAAACTACTAATTAACCTTTGGAGTTTGTTAGCTAGAAACCTGGTCTGTCTGGAATATAATCCGCCGACATGTTCAGTGCCTTCTCTTTCATAATCTCTAAGTAAGTTTCGTAATCTGCCTCAAAGCTGCAGTGAGGACATTTTACTTTTGTAATCTCATCGTCAAGAACTGCAACCTTTTCACATTCTGGGCATCTTGCATCCATGGTAAAAATTATCAATCAAACTATATAATATTAATTTCAAAACTCGAATTGAGCGGAGTTAGTCCAGACTGGCAGGACGTCAGCTTCCCAAGCTGGAGGTCGCGTGTTCAAATCCCGCACTCCGCATTTTAGATTCAGATTAACTCTCTGTCATCTGTTTTTTTAATTGAAATAATATCAATTATTTCATTGATTTTAGAAACGATATCAACATATGAAGGTGAAACGATCTCCTTCTTCTCATTGTAATCAATTTCTAACTTTTTTACCATTATATTTTATAGTTATTTTACTATATTTCAATCTATTAGAGAGATAAAAAAGCCTGAATCATAGACTGGCCATCGCTACTCATTTCAGGATGAAACTGTGTGCCAAAAATGTTCAAATCATTATGTTTTATAATTTCATGCTTGCATGATTTGGATCTGGCTAAACTATGAAGCTGACTACCTAATTTTGATATTTCATACCTATGGCTTTCAAATACGTCAATTTTATTTTGGCAAATTTTATTTTTCTTTTCAACAATGACTGTTTCGTCGCCTTTAACTTGTTTGCTAGATTTTTTAATTGTGCCACCTAGAGTCTGCGTTAGAATTTCAGCGCCATAACATATTCCAAATAGATGTTTTTTCTCAGAGATGGCATGTTTTACGATTTTAGAATTTACAGTGTTAATTTTTCTATCATTTTTTTTTCTTCCAGAAAGAATAAACGAATTAAATTGCTGCATGTCAGATAGGTTTACTTCATCAAATTTTTGGCTGACAAATTTGATTTTCTTTTCAGAAAGAAAGTTTACCAGATTTTTTGTATAGATAGAACTGTTGTCCACAACAAGTAACAACTACTTGCCTACCTCAATCGAGATATAATGTAGCTCAGTTATGTTGTCAACAATTTTGAGGTATCCAAAGTTAAATGTATTTTCTTCTTCCCACATTAGAATACGCTTACCAGTTCCAGCTTCATTTATGAATTTTGTAATCAATTCGGTTGTATCCTTTAGGTCAGACTTGGAATAGAATGCAATATCACCCATACTAAATGACAGTGGAATTTGGATTGAAGTTGGAGTAGTAATGGTAATCCCCCTTTCTTCAAAAATTGACATCACCACATCTATCCTTGCATCTTTGTCTAGTACAATGCCCATTATGCCATCACTGGTGGCAGAAGCAGTTGGTGTAATGCCAGATAGTTTTTGTAAATATGCCTCAAATGCTGATTCTTGAGTATCGCCTAACCCTACATAATATTCACCGGTAAATGCAGCTCCAACTGCTGCAATCGTACCCAGTTGCGCTACAACACCTCCTGCACCGGCAGTATAAACTGGAATAAAGTAAGTATCGTGCTCACCCACTTGATATAATATGTTATCACCAATTCGAGGATTTCGTAAAAGTGTCTTTAATTGAGCAAAGTCCGGATCCCTATCCAATGCTTCAAGAACAGAGGTAGGTCCTAACAGTTTAGTTTCTGACTCTATTGGAACTTCATAAAAATGCATGTGACCCAAGTCTGGCGTATCGTTTTGTACAACCATATATCCAGCCAAGTTTCTTCCCTGTGAGCCCCGAAGTTCAAGAGATAGCAAACCTACAAATTCTGGTTCTTCAAATCCAGGTGGCTTTGCCTCTATGTAGTAAGTGTCTAGACCACGAGGTATTTCATAGAATTCATTTGCTTGTATGAATATATCAACGTCAGTAACGTGATAGATGTTGTACATCTCAGTCCTCCAGTTGAAAAGTTCTTGGGGATACCTAATTTGTTCTTCAAGCCATTCAGGCATCTCAATTACATTGTCCTTATACTGGTCCATGAACATATTAGTAAAAAAGTCGTCTCCGTGTTTAATCAGCTTAATACTACCGTCATAGGAGTCGACTAACCCGTAACCCACCAGTCTAAGATATGGATTTCCCGCTGACCAAGGCACATCTTTTGAATCAAATCCAATTATGAGTGGAACGAGCCAATAGGTGTTCTTACCATCTGTTACTGGAAGTGAATCAAGCTCCTTTCCAAACAAGTTATACAAAAAGTATGGATAAAGAATCTCCATTCTCTCGTTAACATCTTTGTATCTCATAACATGAATTGGTGTTCCAGGAAATGAGATCATAAAGTTTGGCTCAAACAGCCAGCTAATAGGCGGGGCAATTTCCAAGCCGCCCATTCCGTCATAAAATTCATTATTTAATTCTGCTGTAGTTGATCCTCGGTCTACGGGATATCCCGACCAAGTTTGATCAAGCAAGCCGCCCTCACCATAGTAGATTTTTCTCTGCTCAAATATCTCAGAGCTGTCAACTATCTTGCCATCAGTCGCCTCTAAAGTTAGAAATCCGTTTGGCACATGAGTATAAACTAGGTGCTCGTTATACCACTGGTTTTCCAAGCTTACAGAAGAAGGCAGGATTGGCGCCATGGATGCAGTCCAGTATAGTTTGTTATCAAACCTCAAAATATCATTATCTACAAAATTTACATATGGTATAAGACCAATTTCTGGCTTTAATTTTGCAAATGCTGCTTCCCAGTCCCATACACGGATGACGTCTAGAACATCAGCATTATCTTTAATGTATTGATCAATTTGGTTTGGAGAAATTGATTTTAGTGTTGGATCATGAATGTGTTCCTCAATTTGATCTAATTCGGCAAGGTATTTGTTAACGCCAATTTGTTGTGCAGTATATGGTCCAAGATATTCTATCTTTTTAGCATCAGCGATGCTGGTGTTAACAGATATTGCAATGCCAACAACCACTGCAATTGCGATGATAGTAAAAATTCTGATATAGACATCTCTTTTTAACATATGTGTTAGTATCCTAGATCTTATCTTATCAAATATTGAAAACGCAATTAACGCAAGACCAATAACAAGCGTTCCTCCTATGGCATATTTTGTATTGTAATCAATGTTATCAACAAAGAACATGTTAAAGGCAGTCCAGATTATTCCAATACCTACAATTGCCTCAAGTGTTGAAGTATAATTAAGCCACTTGGGTTTTCCTCCAGCAGCATCGTGAATATAGGACGTAACAACCTTGTAAATATGGTGTACGCCAACAAACAACAAGAGCCGTAGTCCAATGACAGCCAATATGGGAGGAACCAGAACTAATAGTGCCGGAACCATTGGAATCACTTTTTCAGTTGCGTAGGAATGGTCAGTTGGTGGTGTTACAAAAGGAAGTGAGAATATTGTAGGTATGTTCTCTATACCAAGATCATTTCCGTCTATTGCATACGTGATGGCAAAGCCGAACATAAGGTTTGCAAAGAATGCTCCAAAGAGGACAACCTTGGTAATCTGCCAGATTACAAAATGTGGAACGGATACCTTGTGATCGTGGAAACTTGTAATGTTTTCTGATACAGCCGAAGTTTGGTTACGATTAAAAAAACCAATTGCAGTAGACAGAGAATACCAAAAAATCGAATGGCGTTTTACTATGTTTACACGTACTAGCGCTATTACTGATAGAATTAAGGCAGAAATTAATGCAAAGTAAAGTGGCGTTATAAAGAGATCTGCAAATTCCTCCACATTCATAAATAATGTCACAGCCTGGCTGCTTACGAGAACAAAGGCAGCAATTCCTATCAGAGCTACTATTCCTATTCTGATATACTTCCCAGCATCCGGTGGTGGTGTGCTGGTTTCACTTGATGTGCTATACAAACTTACAAAACTCTACCTACCATCTATTAATTCCTTAGCAGTAAATGTATAATTTTGAGAGAGTTAAGCCAAACTAGCAATACCCTTACAAAGCATATAAGCAGCGGCGTATTTTGGAACGGAAACTTTTTCATTCGTATATGGACCAAATTTTGTGTTTTTTAATCTAAATTCAATTGGAAAGTTTGCCGAAACTTCAACTGAACTATCATCAATTAGGCATGTCTCTGTGTATGGATCAAATCTTTCAATGTTTTCGCAGGCTAGTTTTGCAAGACCACTTTTACTGTTGAGTGAACCTTCAAGTCGAAAGATCCTATGAATATCAACTGTCACATTTGGATCTATCTTAATCCCAATCGAGTTTTTCCCAATTTCTTCAAGTATTTGCTGATAAGCAAGTTTTCCATCAGAGATGATTTTAGTTATAGCCTTTGATCTTTTCGATTTAGAGCCAAAAAGTTCTTTTGCCACACGTCCACGCCATCCTGCTTCATCAAGCTCAGGAAATGTATGTCTCGAAGGATTTTCTTTTTTAAAACCAAACCTTTCAGGCATAACTCTCCGAAACATGATGTAGTCAATCAAATCACCTCTTTCTTTAGAACCGAGTTGGTTATAGGATGAGTTTGCTACATAAAGATGAAATCCTTCATTACCTGAAAAAGATGTTCTGACATTCTTATCATCTATTTGTAAATCATTTGTTAAAATTTTAATCAAATTCAAAACTTCTTTTTTTACACCAGAAATACAATTATCGCAAGTCAATGATAAAAGATCCAGTTTGTTTGATTTGCATTTAGGGCACGTATCGTGTAGCAAAGATACCTCACCACAAGAAAGACACTTTACGCATGTGTGATCTTTCCTGCAAGATAGGTTTAGATCCTTTGCATCTATGTCAAAAATAAGATCCGCTTCCTTCCAGTCTTTTTCTGCCATTGGTAAATTTGGAAAAGTGTAATATGCATTTGAGCAAAAAACATCAGAAGGTACATTTGTCATTAACATCAAATGTAAATCTTTGTCAGTTTTTAACGAAATATGTCTGACCATTCCAGAATTAAATTTTTTATAACCATACTCCCTTTCTAGTGATCTATCTGGAATGTGAATAAAATCGAAATGATCAAAATAATACTGCTTGAAAGTTTCTTCTAAAAACTTTAAATCATTTTCAAGCATTTACAATCTTTTCTTTCCAAACTGCATTGGATTTATAATATTATCACAATCTGGTGTAGCAAAGCACATGTCATGGCTTTCTATCTTATCACATGACGGACAAGAATATTTTGTGTTACTGCCTGTTTCACCTGAAATTTGTTTAATTTGGTACCGTGTAACTTTTTCATTCCAATCAGGAGCATTTTTGAATAATGGTACAATCTCTTCTATAGTCTGTCCTCTTCCAAGAAGAAATGTTGCTAACATAAATCTGCCAAAATGAGGCAAGTTTTCCCCACTGTTGAGCTCTTCTATTGCATGTTTAATGCACGGCGGATATTCTGTTGATACAATTGTATTAACTACAAATTTTTTGGCTAGTTCAGATAATTTGTTAACTTTATCCTCAAACCCTTTAGACATAGATGGTGTGTTGGCAGCTCTAATCCTAGAACTGATATAACCACCAAGTTCCTTTCGAATCAATCTTGCAGATTCATGTGTACTTAAAAAAACCATGCCGTTCTCAACATGTCTATTAACTAACTTCCATTCAAGCTCATGAAAATTTACAGCGTGCTGCAAGTAGTCAGAAATTGGAATAACAAAGTAGTCTCCAGCCTTTTTGATAGTTACAGAAAAAACATCTCGGAAAATTTTGATTGCAAATTCCTCGCTTGTTTTATTTGAATTACTAACTAGATCTCTTTCCAGAAATTTTTCAGCCCGACGAGCCTCGGCGAGAGAAAATCTGTTGATCAGTGTGTTAAGTCCGCTTAGTTTTAGTAGTACAATTGCTATCAAAAATGAAAATACATTTAGTGGAAGTACGGTGTCTTTTTCGCTCGAATTATCTGCTTTAGGATTGTAAATTTTTCCCTCTGCTGCAGACTCAATCCGTTCATATGCTTTATCCACAATAATCTTAAGATCCGGATCAGTGGCAAATTGTTCTAGTGTGAATCCTTTATCCTTTAGATACTGTCCTGCTTCCGCTAAAAAAGGATATTTTGCAATCTCGTCTTGTCCTAAACTAATCATATACAGACTACCCAAACCTTTCTAAAAAATTTGATTTAAAAGCTTTCAAAACAAAAAAACAATACTGTTTAAATTATGTTATGAAGGTTTTCAGGCGTGCAAATTGGGCTTCACGTTTCGATTTCAGGTTCTATTGCTAATGCAGTTACTAATGCCGTAGAACGTGAATGTTCTGCATTTCAAATCTTTACAGGAAATCCTAGAGGGTGGTATACCAAAGATCTTGCAAATGAAGATGTTAGAAATTATAAGAAAAATCTTAGTGAGTGTGATATTGATAGGTTTGCAACAGTAGCGCATATGCCGTATCTTCCAAATCTTTCTACTCCAGACATTCTCAGCTATGAAAAATCTATCAAGGCTATGATAAGGGAGGTTGAACGGTGTGCCAAAATAGGAATACCATATCTTGTAACACATCTGGGAAGCCACAAAGGATCTGGAGAAGAAAAGGGAATCCAGAGATTAACAAGCGCGCTAATGGAAGTTGCCAAAACAACAAAGGATGTCACCATCCTTCTTGAAAATACTGCTGGGCAAAAAAATTCAGTAGGCTCTGATTTTACGCAGCTAGCAGAGATCTTCTTCAGCTTAGAACCTGCAGATCGATTTGGAATCTGCATTGATACATGTCATGCATTTGCGGCAGGATATGATCTAAAAAATCAAAAAAATGTAAAAGACACATTTGAAAAATTTGATAAAGAGATTGGATTGAAACATTTGAAAATTCTCCATTTGAACGATTCTAAGGGTGAGCTAGGATCTCATCTTGATAGACATGACCATATCGGTTTAGGTCAGATAGGAAACGCTGGATTAAGCAAAGTAATCAAATTAATGAATAAAAATAAAATTCCAATAATATTAGAGACCCCAATTGATGATAGGCGAGACGAGTTTGAAGATATTGGAACCGCTAAAGAACTTGCATAAAACTAATTTATTTCACCTAGGTGGCTTGCAATTATGAAATACGATGATGTTATGAAGCTTGCACTGGAACGAGGATTTTACTTTCCAAGTTGTGAGGTTTATTCTGATGCACAGGCAGGCTTTTGGGAATATGGACCGGCTGGTGTAGGTCTGAAGAACAAGTTCATAGAACTTTGGAGAAGGGAACTGATTAGACGTGACAAAATGATTGAGGTTGATGGTTCGCAAATAATGTCCAAGTCTGTGTTTGAGGCATCTGGTCATTTAGCTAGTTTTGCTGACCCCATTGTAAGATGTACAAAATGCAAATCAACATACCGAGCAGACAAAATAATAGTTGACGCCACCAAAACTGTCATTCCCGAAAGTGCTGGTCTTGATGAATTTGACAAAGTTATCACTGAAAAAAATGTAAAATGCCCAAAGTGTAATGGTGATTTTGGAAGTACTAAAAAATTCAATATGATGTTTCAGGTTGGAATAGGACCGGAGGGTGAAGAAGCTTACCTAAGACCTGAAACATGTCAGTCCATCTTTGTTGATTTTCCACGACTTTTCAAGACTATGAGGGGAAAGCTTCCACTAGGAATTGCACAAATAGGTAAGAGCTTTAGAAATGAGATTGCCCCAAGGCAAAGTCTACTAAGGCTAAGAGAGTTTTATCAGGCAGAAATTGAGGTATTTTGCAACCCTGCTAGACTAAATGATCTGGACAAGTTTTCAGAGATAGAGAACACAAAGATCCCAATTCAAGTTGATAATGAAGTGAAAATTATGACTTGTAAAGAGGCTGTAGATTCAAAAATAATTCCAAACAAGTTTGTTGCCTACTACTTGGGAATATTAATCGAGTTTTATGAAAAAGCTGGCATAGATATACAAAAAAGCAGATTTCGGAAATTAGAAGAAAAGGAAAAAGCGTTCTACGCGGAAGTTGCTTTTGATTTTGAAGTTGAAACAACTACGGGATGGCTTGAGCTTGTAGCATGCAACTATAGAGCGGATTATGACTTGAGTGGACACGCTACTAAGAGTAAAGAAAAGTTTGAGGTAATGGACAATGACGAAAAAGTACTTCCGCATGTTTTTGAACTTTCTATGGGAATAGACCGTAGTTTGTACACCATATTAGAACATAGTTTACGGGAAGACAAAGAAAATGATAGGACCGTGCTATCACTCAAGCCGTATTTATCTCCAATTCATGTTGGGGTATTATCACTTGTAAAAAAAGATGGTCTTGCAGAAAAAACAGACGAAATTTATCTAAAAATTAAACGAAAGTATGATGTGTTTTTGGATCATTCTGGTGCGATAGGAAGAAGATACAGAAGACTAGACGAAGTTGGTGCGCCCTATGCCATTACAATTGACCACCAAACGTTACAAGATGATACGGTTACTCTTAGAATGCGTGACTCGATGGAACAAAATAGAATAAAAGTTTCTGAATTGGATGAGATACTTTCTAAGAAAACAGCTTTCCCTTAATCTTTAAGGTTTCAAAAATAAAAATAGAAAAAATTGGACTTTGTCTCAGCATCTATTCAAGGAAATCCATTGGATTAGATGGAGTTTTGGACGGAAGTTCTGTTGGGGTTGTTGATGGAGTTGTTGTTGGTATTGATGGGAAATTTTCACCCGTTTGTTGCTCAGCAACAGCTTCTGCCTCCTGAAGAATTGCGTTTGTCTCTTCATTCATGGCACTATCTTGCACCTCAAACGAATCGCCTGAAAGTGAATCAGTCATCAATCCGTTCAGTGTTTCTGTCATAGAGTTCAACTCAGAATCAGCTTCTGGCATGAATTTACTCATTGTTGGTTTCAAACTTTTCATAGTTGCCATTGCTGGTCCAATTGCAACCATCGCATCACCGAGATCATGAATAGTCGTTAGTCGTAATTGTACTTGTTCAATGGAGTTTCTGGTATTACCAAGTACCCTTGAAACTTTACGAACTTCTGCTAGTTCAGAAGATAAAACCCTACTAGCTTGTGTATCATGACTCTGCATTGCAGTTACAATTCTATCAAAAAGTTGTTGGTCCCTTCGATGTAAGTTTGTCAACATGACGTCCATCTTTGAAGTTTGCGCTTGAAGTTTGTTAACTGCTGTTTGAATTCGTGGCTTTAGTGCGCCCTGTGGCTTTACAGTATCACGAATTTTTTCAGTCATACTTTTTACTTCTCTATGTGCCCATGACTTTTCAAAAGATGTCATAGAGCATCGTTTACAATTTTATTCATAATACTGGGTGTGTAATTAGATCAACACTAGGCTAAATTTAGCTAACAAACAGTAAAAACTGGAACAAATCACTTGGATTTATGGCAAAAATCGCAGTGTTTGACTCTGGATTTGGGTCTCTTTCAATAATAAAGCCAATACAACAAGCAATAAAATCTGACATCGTCTATTTTGCTGACCAGAAAAATTTCCCATATGGTAAAAAATCAAAGTCTCAATTAACCAAAATCATAACCAAAACAGTAAACATGTTAGAAGAAAAATTTGAGCCGGATTTGATAGTAATTGGCTCTAATACTCCATCTCTATTAGTTGAGATAAATAAAAAAAATATAGTAAAAGTATTACCACCAATCAAAAAGGCAGCCAAAATTTCCATGACAGGAAATGTTGCAATACTTGCCACCCTTGCCCTAATCCGAAGTAAAAAATTATCCGAATATGTAAGAAAGAGCAGGTTGCCCAAACATGTCAATCTAAAGAGGATTGATGCAACTCAGTTAGTGCGTTTGGTGGAAGAAGGAAAATTTCTTGACAATCAGAAATTGTGTGAAAAAACTGTTAGAAAAGTACTTTCAAAACCATTTTCGAAATCGAATGTTGATGTAGCAATATTATCTAGTACTCATTTACCATTTTTACTACCATTTTTGAAAAAACAATTTCCAAATATTACATTTGTAGATCCTGCAAAGGAGATAGCTCAGAAAGTTAGAAAAATTGTGGCAAAAAAACCATCAAAAACAAACACAATGAAAATTTTTACATCATCTGATCCAAAAAAATTTCAAAGGTATCTTTGGCAAATTGGAATTAAAAAAAATGTTAGCCTCTTGGTTTAGTCTTTGCCTTTCTAAACATATGGCTATATGTTTTATCGTATAGGCGAGAATATTCGTATGACTTTGGTTTTATAACATCACCGATTATGATTATAGCGGTTCGCGTAATCTTTTGATCTCTAACCTTCTTTGCTATTGTATCCAGCGTTCCTGTAATAATTTTTTCATCATCCCAACTTGCACGATAAACAACTCCAACGGGTGTTGATTTTGGATATCCACCTGCCAGTGCTTCTTTTACTATATTTGATAAAAGATGTACACTAAGATAGAAGATCATTGTTGCTCGATGTTTTGCAAGCTCTGATATTTTCTCACGCTTTGGAACTTTTGTGCGTTTTTCTGCTCTTGATATTATCATTGTTTGTGTTACGCCAGGAAGTGTTAGCTGAGCTCCAAGTGCAGCTGCAGATGCTAGAAATGATGTAACTCCCGGTATTATTACAGAATCAATTTTTTCTTTATACAGGTTGTCCATCTGTTCACGTATTGCACCGTAAATGGATGGATCACCATCATGAAGTCGTACAACCTTTTTGCCTTTTTTGGCATTTTTTTTTAACAGATCAAAAATTTCTTCGCGTACAAGTTTTGCTGCATCATATATTCTGGCTTTTTTGCACAGTTTAAGAATCTCTGGCGGAATCAAAGAGCCAGAATATACAACAACATCTGCCTTCTGAATTAGTTTTTTTGCCTTGACAGTAATTAGATCTGGATCACCAGGCCCACATCCCACAAAGTAAACCTTAGGCACGCTTTACCACCAGAATAGAAAAATATTTGGTAGTAAGGGTATCATCATTAACTTCACCCAAGGTCATTTTTCTAATTATTTCATGATCTGTTCCAAGATCTTGCCCAATTGCAAAAATAGAACTGTCAGGGAACCCCGCATCCTTTAAAATCTGTATGACTTGATCAAAATATCTTCCATCTTTAAGAAAGATCATGCTTTCTGAGTTTCTTGCAATTTCCTTTACAGTGGTCAAATCATAACAAGATGGAATTACTGAAACTTTTTCTGCACCTTCAGCTACGCTAACTCCAATTTTTGATGCAAAACTGAATATGGAAACTATGCCAGGAACTACGCTAATTTTCATTTCCGGGTAATTGGCTTTAATCTCTCTGTGCATGTATATCCATGTACTATACAGGTATGGATCTCCTATTGTAATGTAAACAACATTTTTTCCAGACAATACTTTTTCGGCCATTATCTTTGCGTTTTTTTTCCAGGTTGCCTCAAGTACATCTTTGTCCTTTGTCATTGGAAATATCAGTCGCACAATTTCTTGGTTTTTCGATTTATCAATTATATCAGAAACAATGGATAACACAATACTTGGTCTATCCTCATTTGAAGCAGGGCACATGATTGTATCCGCTGCATTAATGGCGTTTACAGCTTTGACTGTTAATAATTCTGGATCTCCGGGTCCGCAACCAACACAAACTAATTCAGCCATAAAAAATCATCTTTTTAATTTTTTGTGGCAGACAATATTGTGACTGGATTTCGTGCAAGCATCATAGTTCCTGTAGACGTCTTTCGACTCTTTGAAATGGTAACCTGAGTTATGTCAACTGACTTGAGACCTTGCTCCTGTACAAAAGACAGAACAGAAAATATTGTCTCTATCTGTATCATTCCTATTACTATTCTTCCTTCTAGCTTAAGCTTGTCTAGACACATCTTCACAATTTCTGTCGTATCTTTACCTGTTCCACCCACAAAGATTGCATCCGCATCAGGTAACTCAGAGATAGCTTCAATGGCATTCTTGTCTATTACAGAAACGTTTGATATACCAAACTTTGCAAGATTTTTTTTTGTTAATTCTACTGCTTTTGGATCATAATCTACTGCATGGACATGACCAGAATCTTCTACCTGTAATGCTGCCTCTACTGACATGGAGCCAGAGCCGCAACCAATATCATAAACAATCATTCCGGGTTTTAGTCTGCCCTTTGAAATCTGAACCACTCGCACTTCTTCCTTTGTAATTGGAACATTTTCATCTCGTTCAAAAAGTTCGTCAGGAATACCGGGAGTTTTTGTCTTCCACATATGATACAACCAGTCTAAGTAAATGGCAGTGAAAGGTCATCTCTTGGAAGATTCAAAAGCGTATAGGTCATGATCCATGCAAACAAGTACAAGAATATAAAACTGCCAATTCCTGTTGTTACAAGTTTCTTTCTATCCGACTTTGGGAAGTTTATCTTCATTCCCTTTGCTATGAAGCAAGTGATAATGAAAAGAACAATCATAAAAATAATTGATGACCATCTGTGCTCTTCGGTGTCTTCTATTCCCTCAAAGAGAAATGTTGCACTCGCTCCTCCAATAAGTGCAAAGCCAATGCGCAGCCAGAAAAGCATGTTAGTACGTTTTTTGGTGATGTTTTGTTGTTCCTCAGAGACTGCTGGTTGAGTTGGTGGTATCTTTGATGTGTCAGTGGATTTTGTTTCTATCTTTGATTCCGATTCAAGTTCCGGTTCCGGTTCAGTTTTTGATTTCTCTTCTACAGTTTGATCAGGAGAAAGTTTCTTTTTCATTTCATTATAATCCCATTCATTTAGTCCAACTGCCTCGTAAATTGTTTGATCAGGATAATTTCGGTCAAACCAATCCTTGTATTTTTCTTCTAAAAGATATCGCTTGAGATAGCTACGAGGGTCTTTGTCAGGGTCTACAAAATCCTCAATTTTTTTACCCTTTGATCCAAACCTTATTCTTTTTTTACCGTGTCCAACCAATTAAATTTCTAGATTGATTCCGCAGTGCCATTTTTAATACCTTTGTCTGTGTATACAAATAATCGATAAGAGTATAATCGGTGGCTCTTTTTACTCATATTATGACACTAGCTGGAATTGAATTAAGATATCTTGTTAATGACATCAACAAAAGAATTGATGGTTACTATCTTAGTAACATCTATGGGATTACAAAAGACGGCCTACTTTTCAAATTTCATCACCCAGAAAAACCTGACATTTTACTTATGTTGTCCACTTTTGGAATTTGGATAACAAATGTGAAGATAGAACAGATTGAGCCAAACAAGTTGTTAAAGCACCTTAGAAGTAACCTACTCAGATTCAAACTCAAGGAGGTAAAGCAGATAGGCACTGAAAGAATTGTATACTTGACGCTTTCTTATTTTGAAAAGGAATTTGTCATTGTTGTAGAGTTGTTTAGTGATGGAAACATCATCATTTGTAACAATGAAATGAAAATCCTAGCGTTGTCACATTCCATTAACGTCAGACACAGACAACTACGTGTAGGCTCACAATATGTTCAACCTCCACTAGACAACTTGGATATTTTGAATATGACCGAGAAAGATTTTGAGGCTATTCATTCCGTTTCCACCCCCGTGGCAAAATGGATAGGAAAAACATTGGGATTACCCAGAAAGTATATCGAAGAGATAACAAGATTGGCAAAAGTAGAATCAAAAAAGAAAGGAGAAGAAACGTCGAATGAGGAGGTAAAGCGATTATTTGACTCCGCCACACAAATTGTTAACAATGTTGTAAATGGCCAACATGATCCTGAAATTGTTCGAAATGATGAGACGTATGTTAATCCAATTTCCTTAGAGGGAGAAAACCATGAAAAAATTGCCAGCTTTATGGATGGCCTTGATACAGTTTTCACTGAAAGCATTCTTACCAAAGGAAAAACAATTCAGAGCTCCTCGTTTACCAAAAAAATTTCAGAATTGGAAACAAGACTTGATGAGCAAACAAAGGCAATTAAGGTAGTAACCGAAAAATCGGAAAAAATTGCTGCAGTAGCAAACTCACTTTTTGAAGGACTTTCTCAGGGAATTTCATCAATGGATGATTCCAAAATTACTGCCCTGCTGAAAAAGAACAACTCGGAGATTGTAAAAGAAAAAGGAATAACATATCTCAAAGTTGAGGATGAAAAAATCAAAATAGATTTGAACTCGTCTCTTCCCACAACCGCTTCCACATTATTCAACGAATCAAAAAAGCAAAAAGCTGCCATAGGCTCCATTGAAAAATTACTGATAAAAACTGAAAACGAGCTTGAAAAAGTGATTGAGAAAGGTGAGAGTGCAAAGTCAGTTAGCTTTACACAGGTTAGAAAGAAAAACTGGTTTGAACGGTATAGATGGTTTTACACAACAGATGGCGTCTTGGCGGTGGGAGGACGTGACTCTTCATCAAACTCTGCCATTATCCGGAAGCACCTTGATAAAAACGACAAGGTTTTCCATGCTGAAATATCTGGCTCGCCATTTTTCTTACTAAAGGATAATGCCACATCTACGCCCGCAAGCCTTACTCAAGTTGCCCATGCCACAGTCTGCTTTAGCAAAGTATGGAAGGAAGCATTCTATGGTTCAAGCGCTTACTGGGTTAACCCAGACCAAGTCAAAAAAGGCGCTCCCAGCGGACAATCTATGGCCAAGGGATCTTTTATGATAGAGGGACAGCGCAACTTTGTAAAAATATCAACCTTGAAGATGTGTGTTGCCATAATCAAACATGAGGAAAGCTATTTGCTTACCTGCGGTCCGCCAAGCCTGAAAGATACAGCAGTTTGCTATGCAATGATAGAACCCACAGGACAGGATATGGCTGATGTTGCAAAAAGAATTCGTTATGAATTTTTGTCAAGCAATGAGGAGATTGCAAAGCCATTTAGTATTGATGATTATGTGCGAGTCTTGCCTGCGGGTGCATGTAAAATAATAGAATCTGGATCAGGAACCTAAATTTTCTCGGTATCTTTTCTTGTAAGGATCCTTGTATCTTTTTTTCTTCCTGACGCTCTTAACCAAGCGATACATCATCTCCGTCTTTCATACTGGCATATTCATCAGGTGACAAAATAAACAAAGGAATGTTTGCGAGTGCACAGCCAGATGCAACAGTAAGATCCACTTTTTGGCAAGCCATTGCAGCAGGAGCAGAATTGTTTGATTTTAGCGAATAGATGGTGTATGCACCAACACTACTGCCTATTCCATTTGGAAAAACTAGAATCGAACCTGCAATCTTTTTCCCAAACAGATCATGTTTTTGGTCAGTAATTGCTCCCGTTTTTTTGTCAACAGAACCCAGAAAGTTAATTGGCTGGTTGGACTTGACAACCTTTCCAGTAACCTTTCCTCTTACAATAGTTTTCAGAGTCAACTTGTCTCATCCCTCACTATTTCTGACAGTGGTTTTAGGTTTACATCCAAGCCGTTTGAGTTTTTCAGATAGTATGCACCCTTGATGCTGTTTGTGGTAACACTGTCTACATCCTTTTTGGTAACCAGTGGGGTAAGGCATGTGCAACAATCTGACATCAACTCACACCCAGCACTTTCAAGTTGGCCCGCATATCCCAGGTGCCTTGCCTGTTCCTGGATAGCCCTTGGGCAGAATATCAGACATCTTTTCTTGAATGCCCTTCCCTTTAGCATTGAAGCCAGGTCATTCATCTCCTCCAGTCCAAGCTGTGGGCTGCCAAGCGTAATCAGGTCGCCCGACTCTGCGGTGTTTAGCTCGTCGTAAACTTTCTGCATCTCCTTTTCGTCAAAATCTACCTTTTCGGATACGTCTGAATTGTCATCCAAAACAAACTTGCCACAGGTTCCAGACGTTCCCATGCTGGCACACAATGACTTGCTACATCTTTTATCCAAATTCTTTACGCCAGAAATTGCAACAGACTTGTCCGCCACCTTTCCAGCAAAATATCCCAACAGTCCAAATGTCAGCTCGTTTGGCTCGGAAACCTTCATGGCGATTGACATGGTTGGGGAATCGTCCTTTCGGAGATCAGAGTATGGGCTTTTGCCAGTAATTGCGCTTGCCAGAGCAGAAAACGCACTTTCCTTGTTTGTCTTTAGCTTTCCAATCGAGTTTGCATATATTGCCGCGTTGGTTTCCGCAAAGGCTACTTGTGTGCCTTCCTGTGGCATATCATAGACCTCATAAGGAATGCAGGAGAACGATGGAGTGACTCCCATCTTTTTGTATGATTTTTTAATGCTTTCCTGCTTTTGTATAAAATTTTCATCAAGACCAAACTTTTCTACGCTGTCCTTGTCATAGCCCATCGGGTTTACCGTAGTCCTTACCTTGAACTTTGCACTCTTGCTTAGAGTTGCCAGAAACTCCTCGCCTGCATCGCCAATCGTGTTATAGTTTACGCCGGAGACATGCGCCCAATGAATCGGCACAAGTTTTTCAGCGTCGGTTGCCTCACCGGTAGCTGACAAAATCCTGTATGCTATTTGCAGCGCTTCACCATGTTCTCCGTTTAGAGATTTCTCTTCGTCCTCTGTTAATTCCAATAATTGTGATTTAGCTTTTCTCTATAATAGTGATTACGAACGTGGGGTGCCACACTTGCCACAAAACTTTGCAGTTGGCTTTAGTCTGGTTCCACAATTGTTACAAGACGAAGATGTTTCTTTTTTCTCTGCTGGCTTTCTTGCTACGTACTTGCTCTCATATTCTTCAAGCTCTTCTCTGGCAGGTTTTGGCGTTCCTGATCCTCTCTTTACAGCAAAGACAATTCCAATAATTGCGGCGCCTATTGCAGCAGCTCCACCTGCAATATAGAGCGGTGGAATTGAAGTTCCGGATGAGCCTGAAAGCTGACAAACACCATTAACTAACACTGTTCCTTCGCCACATCCACTAGATTCTACAGGCGCAAGCTGACATACTCCGTCTACTAGAACTGTTCCTTCGCCACATCCTCCAGCTGCAAACACACCTGGAATCATTACAATTCCAACTAGGAGAATTCCTAAACAAGCGGGGAGAATCATTGTTTTTTGCATACTTGTCACATACTTTAGCTATCGCTTCGCCCCACAGTTAGTACAAAACATATCCTTTGCGGGAATCTTGGATCCGCATTCTTCACAAAATGGATTAGGTTTTTTTGATTTAGATTTCTTTACTTTCGGACTCTCGTCTTCGGGAGACCTGTAATATCGTGAAAATACTTCTGGCTCTGTTTTCTGACTGCCTTTGGGTTTTTCTGCTGGGGCGGTCTGCTCCTTCTTCACTTTCGGACTGTCTGCAGTTTTTTCAGCTGAGACGGCTGGCTTTTCGTTTCCAACAATCCTGAAAACCTTGATGCCCGTGATTGGGGATGTGCCCTTGACAGCCCACTTGCCGTTTTTCATCTTTACAGCCTTCGGGTTTTGAATCTCTACCTTCCTTTTTGCCTTAACGTCGTAGGCTTTCCAAGTAACTTTAGTTGCTGATTCATTCAGATACTTTTTTTCATATTCTTCCAGTTCCTGCTGTCTCGATTTCTTCTTAGGCTCTAGTTTTAGCTCTATCCGTGCAGTTTCCCTAGTTGCCTTTGTTTGCTCATCAAGTTTTGTTTCCAATTCTGAAATTTTTTTGGTAAGACCTTCCCGCGCAGTTTCCCTGGTTGAGCTTTCACCTACATCACCATCAGCAGTAAAGGCAAAGCCACCAGATGCCTGTTGCTCTCCTGATCCAGCCTCTTGCTTTGTTTCAGGTTCCAGCTTTTCCGTTCCACAGTTGGTACAAAACTTTTCATCAGCAGAAATTTCCGAGCCACATTCTTCACAAAACAGATTAGGTTTCTCTGATATAGACACGACTCTTGCTTGATAGATTTTGTCTCCCAGGTGAGTCTTGATCAAATCTTGCAGAAAGTCCTTGTCAGATATGAAAAGTTCCTTGCCGCTCTCAAGACTTTGTCTTATGTTCATCAGCCGATATTTGTCTCCCTTGCCAAGTGCAATTAGCATCTCTACTTGTTCAATCTTAGATAGCAATGGTTTTCGTTTTATTAGCTGAAAATTAAACTTATAACAAAAAATCATACGAAATTCTATGTAAATGAAGAGGATTCTTGATGGCATGCAAAAGACGATGATGGCTGTCAAGCCACCCAGATATACAGCATTAGAAGGGTTACACCAAGCTGAAACTGCCAGTCCTTTCAAAATACTGATTGGAACAGTGCTTTCCGCAAGAACAAGGGATGAGAATACTACCAAGGCGGTAAAAGGCCTCTTCAAGGTGTATAACACCCCACAGAAACTGGCAAATGCCAAGGCAAAAGATGTTGAGAAGATAATAAAGTCGGTTGGATTCTACCATGTAAAATCAAGACGTATAATCGAGGTTGCAAATATCATTCTCACCAAGTATCATGGAAAGGTTCCTGCAGACATAGACAAGTTAGTTGAGATTCCCGGAGTTGGCAGAAAGACCGCAAACTGTGTTCTTGTATATGCGTTTGAGAAACCGGCAATACCAGTTGACACTCACGTTCATCGAATCTCCAACAGGCTTGGTTTGGTAGACACAAAAACACCTGAGGAGACAGAGATGGAATTAAGAAAAAAGGTTCCAAAAAAATATTGGCTGCCCATAAACAATACTTTTGTTATGTATGGTCAGAACATCTGCAAGCCAATTTCACCAATGTGTAGCGTATGTAAAATTAGAAACAGTTGTAATTATTTTAAAACTAAGAACGCTTCTTAGAAATAATCAATGCAATAACTCCGGCTCCAATAATGCCTGTCACAACAAACGGAAATATTGAAAGTGGGTTTTCGCCATAGTCGGCTGATATGATTTTTACAGTGAAGACACCATCTGTTACTGCTGGCGGATCAGTAGAACCCTTCATTCCGTGAACAGAATATGATTTTATTGCAAACGGTGAGATGTCAAGATTTGATAGTACTGTTCGCAAGCCGTTATCAACAGTTAGCCCGCCTTGTTCAGAATATGTAATCTTTGTAGGTTTTCCTGGAGCCCAGCCATTTTCGTAAGCTGAATAAAGAAGAACATATCCTGTTTCTGGAACTTCTGCAGCTATCCAGTATGAGTATCTCGGATGGCTTCCCATTCCAATCTCAAAAAATTTGTTGGCGATCTCTGAATCATAAATGCGTATTGCCGCATCTCCATCTGGGTTTCCATATAACAAATCATTATGAAACTCTATCTGCCAGCTACTTGCATGTATATTTTCAAACTCCACTATTACCGCATCACTCATGACTTTGTTGAATTCAAAATAGGGAATTTCTGTTTGTTGGATGATTAACGATGGGTTGATCTGATCAAGGTAATCTCCAATCTTAGGTTCTTGAGCAAATACAGAAGTTGTTGTTAAGGCTAGAAAAATAACAAGCAAGTATTTCATATTTTAGGAAATTTTTGGCGGAGATAAAAATCTAGTCTACAAACGGCTTGTCATAGCTCAAAATGATTTTTGCAACTTCTGGTCGCAGGCTATATTCTGATGGCGCTTTTCCTTCTTGAATAAGTGAACGTAGCTTAGTGCCGCTAACTTGTTCTCTTGACTCCTCACCGTGAGGACATACTTTGGGGTTGGTAAATGTAAGACACTTCCTGCAGTAAAAGAATGCGGGAAAGAATATCGGTGCAATCTCAAGATCAGGGTAATCATCAAATATCTTTTGAGCTGCAAATGGGTCGTAAAAATTTCCAACACCTGCATGGTCACGTCCAATGATGATATGTGTACAGCCATAGTTCTGCCTCATTATAGCATGATGAATTGCTTCTTTGGGTCCTGCAAATCTCATTTCTGTATGAAGAGTTCCTAACTTGCACCTATTCTCAGGGTAATAATTCTCAATCATAGCCTCATATGATTTTATAATCACTTCGTCTTTGAAGTCGCCAGATTTTTTCTTTCCAATAAGTGGATTAACAAAAACTCCGTCCCGCGTAGTTATAGCTGTCTTTTGGAGAATTTCATGAGCAACATGCGGTGGATTTCTTGTCTGAAAGGCAACAATTTTTTTCCACCCAGCCTTAGAGAAAGCCTCTCTTGTCTCTAGAGGGGTCATTCTGAATTTTCTAATCTCTGTATTTTCTGGTCTCTTAACATAATCTATTTTTCCGCTCACAAGAAAATCATTCATTGCCATTGTTTTTGCCACACCGGGATGTGAATTGTCAGTTGTGCCGTAAACACCTTTTACTGTTTTCTCTTTATCAAAAGTGAAAACTTCTTCCACATTTAATACCGCAACTCCTAATCCGTCAGGATTTTTTAATAAAACATTACCAGAGTCTTTTATTTTTGAGGCAGTTGACTCGTCAACATCCAATACAATTGGGATTGTCCATGGTATGTCATTGGAAAGCCTTCCCTTCTCTACTACATTTTCAAAATCCTGTTGAGACAAGAAACCTTCCAATGGACTGAATATGCCATCAGCAATATTTTCTACATCGTTTGCGAGATCAGCACTAATTGATATTGATGAAAGACCAGAAGGATCAATATTTGAAAATCTGTTTACTAAATTTCCGCCGTGTGGTTTAGATACTGCAGTGCCTTCGGACAAGATTTTTACTTGTTGTGTTCCATATGTAGGCCGCATTCCTTATCGGATTGATTTTCCCACCACCAACGGCCTGCTCGTAAATCTTCACCAGGTTTTATTGCTCTTGTACATGGCTCACAACCAATACTAGGAAAGCCTTGATCAATTAATTTATTGTAAGGAATGTCATTTTCTTTGATATAACCCATTGTTTGGTCCCAACTCCAATCAAGAATTGGGTTAAGCTTTACCATACTGTCGTGTTGTTCATCAATTTCAATTTTTTTAGATGCTTGCCTATTTTGAGTTTGATCACTTCTAAGACCAGTAATCCAACCATCCAAAGTAGATAACATCTTATTCAAGGGATGTACTTTTCTAACACCACAACACAATTTTCTATTTTCAGCACTCTCGTAGAACAGATTTAATCCATGAGTTTGCACCATCTCAATTACCTCGCTTGCGTCAGGAAAAGTAATTTCAATTTTAGAATTGTACTTTTTTCTTATTTCATCCATAACGTCGTATGTTTCCTGATTTAATCTTCCTGTATCTAATGAAAAAACTCTGGCTTCTGGATTAATTTTTGATAACATGTGAATTACGCATACATCTTCAGCGCCAAAACTTGATGCCAACGCAAGTTTAGGATGAATGTTTTCTAAACCCCATTGCAGTACCTCTTCAGGGGTTTTTAATTTATCATTTAATTCGGATACTTGCTCTGGGGTAAATTTTGACATAGCAATCATTTTTTGGTTTGTTTTATAATCATTACTGATATGATTCAATGACAATTCTAAAATTACAAACATGCCAGGGTATTATATTGAAAGATGAGATTTTCGTTGTAGTATTTCCGTCTATATTTTCTAAAAATAAGGTTACATCTCTTGTAACAAACATTAAAAAAGTTCTAAAAATACAAAATCAAAAATTTCATAAAATAAGAAGAGAAGGTGATATAATAATAGTTGAAGCGGATGATCCAGTTTTTGCATCATCAGCTATCAACACGTTGTTCGGAATCAAGGGCGTTGCAATTGCAAAACAAGTTGCTAATGATTTTGAATCAATTGTAAACGGTATCTCAAAAGTTGGCGTTGATATTTTTCTTGAGGGTGAAAGATTTCTTTTGCAAGTGGAGGGACACGCCAAGGGATTTGTGACAAAGGACATTGAAATTGCAGCTACCTCTTCCCTAATTGAAAAAACTGCTGGAATGGGAATCAAACCTGGCACTAGTAAGAAACATGACAGAAAGCTTCACGTTTGTTTGACAAAACTAAATGCGTACATTTGTATTTATTATGATACTGGTCTTGGAGGAATTCCAAACAATTCACAAAATAAGGAAATAGTCTGCTGTATTTTTGATGAGTTGTCAGCAGTCTCATGTCTTGAAACGATAAAGCAAGGATTTGATGTAAAGATCATAGTTTGCTATAACAAAGATTCAGAGTTGTTACATTTGGTTAAAATGGTTAATCAGATAATACATAGAACAGTTAAACCAAAAATAAATTTGGAGTTTTATAAAATACGTGTTAATAAAAAACTAACATCATTATTGCTAACAGAAATCACAGCCAAAATGCTCGTACGAATAGCAGCTACAAATAGCATCAAAAGAATTTCTTTAGGTATGTCTCCGCTAATTTTTCCAGTTGATTTTGTTGAGAGCTTGATCAAACAAGTATACAACAAAGATTTGATACCATATTTTCCTTTATCTGGATTGGATGATAATGTGTTTGAAACTGCAAAAGAGATCGGGTTAGAAAAATATCTAAGCAGGATTAAAAAACTAGGAAGTTCAAAGTTTTATAATTTTAAACAATCCCCAAAAAAAATTGAAAAAATTGTTGAAGAATCTATAATGAGTAAAAAAACTGTCTCAGTTAGCGTAGGACCAAATAACGTTCATGAGATTTTAGATGAAGTAAGATCGGATCATTGAAGGTTTATGAAAAAAATAGGCCAGTTTATCTATCCTTGGGGGAACGGGCATTACACACGTATGATGAGACTTGATGATGCACTGCCAAAATATCTCAGTGAGGAGTTTGATATGCATTATTTTAGCAAGGGAGAAATTTACAAAAAATTGCTTAAAAAGTTTCCAGATAAACAAAAGAATATTCATGAAGTTTTAATGCCAACCCCAATAGATGGGAAGGTCGGTCCAAGTATTTCGTTATCCTTACTTAACATATTTTTCCCAGTAGCAGATAATCATTCGTTGGTAAATCAAGTTAAAAACTACATGAAAAAAGAAAGGGAATTCTATAACAAGGAAAAATTTGATCTTGTGATAAATGACGGAGATATGGGCTCCAATGTACTAGCTAAGAAGAGAGGAATTCCTAGTCTATTTGTCACAAATCAATACATGCCTAAGTTGTGGAAATCTCGAAGCTATTTGAAACCAGGATTGTATTTTGTATCAAAACAAATTGCAAAGGCTACTAGAATATTAGTGGCAGACTCGGCTCCACCACATACAATTTGTGAATATAACTTGAATTTTCCTGATACCATTAAGGACAAAGTTACGTATGTTGGTCATTTCTCAAACAGAAAATCAGTAAATTCTGCACCAATAACAGATTTGGAACGGCTTGTTGATGGAACAGATTTTGGATATTGGATGAGAACGGGAAATGAACCGACCAATGATGGTACCGGTCAAAGATATGAAGAAGTTTTCCATGAAACTGAGATGAAGGACGAACGACGAATTATTTCTCATGCCAAAAATGACAAATCTATTGATAAAGTTGTTGGAAAAGACGGAAAAAAATATTCAGTTTTAGAGGCATGTGAAAAAAAAGTTGATTGGATTCAAATTGACATTGGTTTTTTGACAGAACATGAAAGGCAGACAGTGTTAAAGGAATGCAAATACGCAGTAATCAACGGCTCACATACAATAATGGGAGAAATAATGGGTGTGAGCTCAAAACCCATAATTGGAATGCCAATTTATGATGAGCATACAAATCAAATAAAATGGGCAGAAGAAAAGCAGTTAGGAGTTTTAGCGGAAAGCAAAAAACAAGTAATTAAGGCAATTCAAATGATAAGGCAAAATTATAACAAATATCAAGAAAGATTAGAAGAGTTCTCTAAAAATTTTGATGGAAACGGGGCTGAAAATACCGCTAAAATTGTCTCAGAGATTCTAGAAAGAAAGAAATAGATTCAACATGACAGTTTTTGGTAGTCTGGTACGTGGTATGTTCGATGGGCGAACTGACCTTAACGGGATGAAGATGTAATCCACGTACTGGGCATATTTTTTAGAAGTTGTGATGCGATCATTCTGGCTTTGCGAACGCTTTTATGGAAAAAATTTAGTCTTGTCAACGTTGCCTAATTGCCCTGAATGCGTTGCACGAGAAAAAAAGGCTCTTAAAAAACAGTATGAGATGGAGGCTGCAAAGGCAGAAGAGGAAGATAAAGATTATTTCATTCCTAGTGATAGAGATATAGGATCTGATATTGAAATCCCTATGAAATTAGATCCTTCCACAAAACATTTCGTCTGCAAGAGATGTGGATTGTATGCCACCAGGGAACAAATATCTGACATACGTGATAGGCTTAACCAAAGAGAATTTACAAAAGAAGATAAACAATATGATTATTTAGAATGGTGGCAGAAAAGTAAGAAAGAAAAACAGGCTTAAATTATTTTTTAGAAGTTCTTTTTGTTAACTGTTTTCTAAAAGCATTACCAATTATTGGATTTATCAAAAATGGGAAATTGTGTTTTGCCCATATTCCAGCTCTAGCAACTGAGGGAACAACAATCTCCAGTTTTGACGAATTTGCAGCTTTGAGAATTGCGTTTGCTACTTTTTCCGGACTCAAGATAGCTATTGTAGAACGCTTTGAAAAATTTTCAAAAGATGGATGATCAAACAAAGGAGTGTCTACCATTATTGGACTAACAACGGTTACATCTACTCCTGTTCCAGAAAGCTCATGTTTTAACCCCTCTGAAAAGCCCAGCATAGCAAATTTAGTTGCACAGTATGAAGCAACACCAGGAACTCCGAAACTAGCTCCTACAGATGCAACATTTACGATGTGTCCTTGGTCTTGTTCAATCATATGTGAAAGAAAATTCTTCGTGCAGTATATCATTCCAAAGTAGTTTGTTTCCATCTGTGATTCTATTTCTTCAATGGTAAGCTCAGAAACCTTACCATAAATAACGAATCCTGCATTATTTACTAAAACATCAATTCGACCAAATGTATCTAGCACTGTATCAGCCATCTCCTTAACTTGTGATTTGTTAGAAACATCACATTGGTGAACTAGAGTAGAATCTGTATATTGTGAAATTTCTTTTTGCACTTGAAGTAGTTTTTCTTTTCTTCTAGCTACCAAAACCACCTTAGCGTTTTTTTTAGCAAATTTGATAGCTGATGCCTCACCAATTCCACTAGAGGCGCCAGTAATTACAACCACTTTATTCTTAAAATTCATAATTTAGAAATGTCGAAGAAAAATAAGTACTTTCTATTCAGTTTGGTGTGTACTTTCCATATGTCCTGCAAATTCACTATCACTGATTAACTTCCCACAGACCGGGCATTTACTCTGAGCAGTTTCTGGTCTTGTATATTTGCCTAAAGCAAACTTGACTAGTAGAACCCAAGTTACGACAATTGGTACATAATATGTTGCAATCCTCCAGCCTATCACAGCATTCCATTCAAGCCCTTTTTCTGGAATTACTAAATTAAAAGGATCAAGATTATTAATATACGCAACAATCCCAAATTCTGCCAATCCGGAACCACCTACAGTAATAGGCAAGTTTCCTATTGCGTTTGCAGCCATCACAGCCATTATAGACTCGAAAAATTCTATGGTAAATCCAACACTGTTTGCTATGATCAAAAATGAAATTCCGTATAAAATCCAAGCAATTAAAGCCGTTAAGAAACCAACAACAAAAACTTTTTTTGTTTTGGGTGAACCTAAATTTTCCCTACTTAATGTACATACTTCTTCCAACCAAATATTGGTTTGTTTTAGAGATTTCTTACCGCGCTCCTTTCCAACTGTTCTCATTAATGTAGCGATGCCTTTTGGCACTTGAAATGTATGTTTTGATGAAACGAAAAATAATACAGTCCAAATCGTAGTTACTATAATACTAGTTGCTAAAACTATGGTAGCAACCACATAAGCACCACTTAGTAATGCAATAACACCAGCAAGGATTGACAGTACGCCTCCAGCAAGAACTTCTGTGACAATATCAACAATTGCTACCCACGCTGCTTTTGCTGGCGAAACTCGCTTTTTAGTCAAGTAATAAATTACAGCAAATTCTGCTCCAACAAACATTGGCGTTGTAAATTTAATAAATTCACTTCCAACCCTCATTGCTACTAAATTCTTAATGGAATCAAAAGGGCCGAGGAATGTTCTTGCAATGTAACTTAGTTTTAATCCCTGTAATCCTAGTTTTGCCATCATGACTAATGCTGCTGCAATGAAAGGCAGTGCACCTATGGCAAGAACGTCTTCTAATTTTATATCAAATTGAATAATGATTATGATAATGGGAATCATAGTTGCAGGAATAACTGCAATTCGCCAGTCCATTCGAAGAATTTTTCATGCATTCAAATATAAGCCAATCAAAAAAGAGATTCTGACGAGCGAGGCTGAAGGTTAATGGTTACAAATGTTAAGGTACGCGCACCATCATCAACTGCAAACTTGGGTCCAGGTTTTGATGTGTTTGGTTTGGCATTAGATGCATTCTATGACGAAATAACACTAAGTAAAACTAACAAATCTATCACTACAAACAGACCATGGCATGGAGTTAGAATACTAACTACAGATGATGTACCAAAAGATCCGCAACAAAACACTGCTGGATTGGTAGTAAAAGCAATGAAACAAAAATTCAAAATAAAATCTGGGATTGAGATTAGAATTAAGAAAGGTGTTCCAGCTGGGTTTGGAATGGGGAGCAGTGCTGCTTCGGCTGCAGCAGCTGCATTAGCATTCAACAAATTATTTAATCTAAAATTAGATAGCAATACGCTAATCAAATGTGCCGGAATAGGAGAAAAAGCAAGTGCAGGAACTATCCATTATGATAATGTTGCAGCATCGTTACTGGGTGGGTTTGTAGTAGTAAAAACAAAACCGTTTGAAGTTGTTAGATTAGAACCGCCAAAAAACTTAGTCTTATGTTTAGCGGTTCCGCAATTAAAGGTGCCAAAGAAAAAGACAAAGATTTCAAGAGCTGTAATTCCAAAGACCGTTAAATTATCAGATTTGACAGTGAATCTCTCAAATGCTGCTAATATTGTTTCAGGGTTTTTGCTTAAAGATTCAGATCTTATTGGAAGATCTATTCAGGATGTAATTGTTGAACCAGCTAGAAAACATTTGATTCCAGGTTTTTCAAAAGTAAAGAATAATGCACTTAATGCAGGAGCTTTAGGTGTTACTATAAGCGGTGCAGGACCATCTGTAATCGCTTTCTGTAAAAAATCTCAAAATCTAAAGAAGATTGGAAAGTCTATGGAAAAAGGATTTAGTTCTGTGAAAGTGGGCTGTGATATAATAATTTGTAAACCTAGTGCTGGTCCCAAGATTAGAGCTTGAAATGAAAAAAGCAGTAGTGGTTTTTAGCGGCGGGATTGACTCTGTCAGTACATGCACATATTTGAAACAAAAATATGAGTTGTATGGAATTTCTTTTCTGTACGGCCAAAAAGCAAATCAGGAAATAAAAAAGGCAAAGTCATTCGCAAAAATACTTGGATTGAAAGAACATAAAGTTGTAGATATCAATTTCATGAAGAAATTGTATGGGGATACAAACGCACTTACAAGCTCAAAGAAAAAAATTCCTAGTAAATTTAATTATTCAGTCGTTGTGCCTATCAGAAACGGAATTTTCTTATCAATAGCAACTGCCTGGGCTTTTTCAATAAATGCTTCTTTAGTTGCATATGGTGCACACATGGGCGACAAAAATTATCCAGATTGTAGACCAGCCTTCTCAAAAAAAATTGAATTTGCGTTTAACCAGGGAGAAATTGATGGTATTAAATCAGGAATTCGAAAAAGGATACAAATTTGGTCACCGTACAAAGCAAAATTATCAAAAAAACAGTTATTAAAAAAAGGCTATGATACTTTGGGAGATAAAATTTTCAACACTTGGAGTTGTTACAAAAATGGAAAAGTGCAGTGCGGTAAATGTGAGTCATGTAATAACCGAAAAGCTGCATTTTTGGAAGCGGGTATTGAAGATAAAACGCCCTATCTTGTGTAATTGTGGTTATCGGTTTCCTAGAATTGGTTTTTTAAGAACAATTCCTCGAATAAGCAAATACCATCCAATAAACACACCGCCTACCATGCTCCAGTATATCCAATTTAGTAATCCCGTATCAGACATTTTTTCCTCTGATGGGGCACATTTAGACAGCCATGATACCTGTTCACAAAGCAAAAGATTCTTTTCACCAATCATTTCATCAAATACTGGTATTGTTTGAAATGCAATTAGATTTGCAACTGCAAACACTATCGCAAATTCAATAAGATACCAAGTAAAACTTGGCCAAGATTCCTTTGGAATATGAACATTATCGCGTCCTACCACAAACCGGATCTAATTAATGATTATTTATCTTTTCAGGAATTTTGTGTAAAAAATGTTTTTGAGGGATTTTTAATAATATTTATGATGTTTTCTTTTTCTTCTTTTCTCTCATAAATTCCTCTAAATGCGGCAGAAGACACAGATGCATTATTTTTCACGCCCCTCATCTTCATACAAAGGTGCTCAGCTTCTGTTATTACAGCAACTCCCTTTACTCCATGAGAATACAACTCATCTGCTATGTTTTTTGTCATTCTTTCTTGAATTTGTAATCTTCTAGAATATTTTTCAACCAAGCGGACCAGCTTGGAAATTCCAAAAATTCTTCCGTTTGGAGAATATGCAAGCTGAATTTTTCCAAAAAATGGTAACATGTGATGCTCACACATGGAGTAAAATTGAATATCTCTTACTACTACGACCTCTGAGTCTTCCGAAAATTGTACGGACAGATCAGAATTAGAATCGTAGCCACCAAAAATTTCTTTGTAAGCATTTGCTATGCGTTCGGGTGTTTTAATTAATCCTTCTCTAGTAGGATCCTCACCTATTTCTATGATCAATTCTCTAACAAGTTTCTTTATCCTTTCCTCATCCATGATAATACAAATTCAGAAAGTAAAGTGCTATTTATACCACATGGCATAATCTATACTAGTACTGAATCATCCAGAGATTTATGGAGCTGAGATTATTTTGTGTAGCTGTGGTACTACTCTGACTTCATCATAGTATGGATAGACACTATCATAAAACTCCAATAATTGTTCTAAAGGTGGTTCAGAAATACTAGTTGTGGGTTGAATTATAAATCCAGAAATATTTTCTTTGGAAACAATTTTAAAAATTTGCTCTAAAAGTTCTTTAAATGAGCTTAATTCAGTTTTTGAGCTGATAACTGTCTTGATGTAAGTTGTTTTTTTAGCCTCTATTGATGCCTGAAGGCATTCAAGTGTATTTCTAATAAGATTAGGATAATGTTTTTTATCAATAAATTCTGAATCTATTGTTTTGAACTCAATTTTAACAAAGTCAATTGATGGTAAAACGTATAGAAATTTTTTTGAATCAAAACATGCAGATTCGAGATACGTTGGAAGACCACGAGCTTTAACATGTTTTGCAAGTTCATAGACAGCCTCGTATTGAATAAGTGGTTCGCCTCCAGTAAAGTTAACCTTGTAAGTATTGTCCTGCAGACTAGTGTCTATTAGATTACATGCTTCAGTAATTGAATATTCTTTGCCAGAATCTAATGGAAGCGCATCCAGTGTATCACAATAAAAACAAGAGTAAGGACATCCTGCAAGCCTCACGAATAGGGTTTTGGTACCATAAAGTATTCCCTCTCCCTCAATAGAGGTGAAAATTTCAAAAATTCTAGTTTTCAAACATTTTTCCTAACAATATTGGTTATTTATTTAATCTGGAAATTAAATGAAGTTAGATTGTTTATGCTGCTACTGGCTGTTTAGTATAAAACAGTCCAGCTATGAATAAGATGACGCCTATAATACCAATTAAACTTCCAATAAATTCAACCGTCTCTTTGACATCTCCAACAAGTGGTGCCCAAAAAATCGCAATTAAAAAGCCCGTAACAATCATTGGAACTCCAATTCCAATGGTAATTTGTTTTGATGCCATGTTGTCAGTTGCTCCTAAAATTGTATATGAAGTTTATGATGAAATGTAAATTAATCTTTCAACTTTCATCAGCAGGTCTTTGATTGTTTGGATCTTTTTTCCAACTGTTAAATCAAGATATTTGGTGTTACCAATTCCGCCTGGAGCATATTCCAAGTCCTTTATGTCTTGCTTGGTCTCCTCAATAAGATTAAAAGCCTTTTTGAGGAAATGATCTGCCGCGCTGTTTTCCTTTAGATCACCAGCAAGACTTTGAGCTTTCTTTTCAAGCGGAACAAGTAATGATTGTAATCTTAAAAGTTCAGCCTGGCTGGTTTCTTTTACCTGTTCAACTTTTTGTTTATAAATAATAATAATTTTGAACTGTTGTTTTATTTGGTTGGTAGTGTTTGCTTGCAAAAGTTGGATTTGAGATTGCTTTAAGACATCGGCGGTGTTTTGTAAGCCAAATGTCTTAGCTTGGAGTATTAGGCTGTTAATCCTCTCTGTGTGTTTTTGCACAAACTGTTTTGCTTTAATAATTCTATTCTGTTCACTGATTTCATATAATAATTTCTGGATTTGTTTGCCTTCAGATGCAGCCTTGCTAAGAACCTCTTCAGTTTGTTTTAGGCTGCCTTTAGCATAGTTTGCCTTGGCTAAAGCAAGCAATTGATCTATCTGTTCAAAATCAATATCTGTATTTAGTTTGGCTGATATTAGCTTTAATTTTTTGATATTGTTTTCATATTTCTTAATTGTTTGGCTTTGATCAGAAATTATTGTTTGTGGTGTTTTCTGCGATTCGGTTTCTGAAATTGCTAAACTAGCCTGCTTGAAGGCAATCATGGCAGAAATAAAATGTTGCCTTGCTGATACAACATCTTCTTTTTCTGCAGCTTGGGTTAACAGAACTGTTTCTCTTGCACCCTCATCATAGAAATCATAAACTTCTTGTGAAATATCGCTCAGTTTATCAATATCATTTTTGATGTGTTCTTTTGTGTTTTGCGTTATTTTTATGAGTATGTCAAGTTGGGAATCTGCATGCACAGTATTCGGGGTGGTAACAAAAACCATGCTTGCAACCAAAATCAATGAGAAAAAGACAAGTAATTTGTTCATCAGCTGTCCTCCAATTTACTTTTTAGTTTTACAATATTCTGCAAATCTTTCTTCTCAATTTCTATGATTCCCTGTCTTTCAAGCCGTTTAACAGCTCTCCACATTGTAGTACGTGGTTGAAGGAATTTCTTTCGTAGTTCGCTTTCATAAGCTTGACCTCCGTTTGCCGAGATAAAATTAATTATCTCCTTATCATCTTCTCTTAGATCCCGTTTTATTTTGAAAATTGCTTCTGGATCAAGACTTTGTGGTTTAGGTTGTTCCTCTTTCTGAATTGTTACAGATGGTTCAATGGCTTTAGATGACCTACTTTTTTTGATTGCTATTATAGCGGCAATTCCGATAGCTGCAATAATGCCTGCATATAAAATCAAAGAATTATCTGTTGCATCTTCTGGAATTGGCTGTATGGATTGAGCGGAAGCCAATGTGCTAATGTAATAGCTGATGTTTGTTTGGCCTGGAGGGAAAGTTAGATATGATTGCTCGTTATCTACCTGCATACTAAGTGGAAAATTACTCATTTCAATGATCACCGAGTCTTTTGGCGTTAGTAACGAATATTGTACTGGTGCATCTACAGAAAATGCCCATATTTTTCCAGTTTTTGAAACCAAGTCCTGTGTATCATAATCTATAGAGATGCGGGATGCGCCAAATGTTTCTATTACAGCTAAATTATGATTAATCTCATTTGATAGTAAAAATCCATCCTCGCCAATAATCGTAATATTTTCTATCATTTCTCCAAAAAGTTCAACTGTAATTTCCAGTTCTAGCGGATCCGCATCTAACTCATAAAAAACATGAGTTGAGCCATCCTGATAAATGGTAAAATCAAGGGTTCGACTAGAAGCAAAGGATTGTTGGATTGGCACACTTAAGGCTATAAGCATCAAGCCTATCACAACTATTGGTATTCTAACCATCGTTGAGAGGATATCTGTGTTCCTTACAAAAAGCATTTCCCCCTCCAAGGATTGATACTTTTGTGCAACTGTTTGTTGCAAACTCATAGCTTAATACCTTAGATTCATGGATTCAATCAGATTTTGAAACTTTTGGAATTCTTGGATAAAATCAAGTCCTTTTCCAGTAATCCTGAATAGCCTGTTTCTATCTCTTCTTTCCGATTGCATCAAACCTGCATTGATTAGCTTCTCACATTTGTCTAGTACTGCATAGTGAGAGAGGTTTGCTTTTCGGGATATTGCAGATACAATAACCCCGCTTTGACCTCCGTCCATGGTTACATCTAGGATATCACCCATGATTCCCATTTCGGATCTGTATTGTTGTTTTGACATGGCATATTATGGAATTATGTTGCTTATGAGGGACAGTATGAAACACCACAGCGGAACACCCAGCGGAACGCGTTTTTTGTTGTTAAAATTTGCCCAAAATCGACATTTTTTCTGCGGGGGCAAAAATCCAAGATTCCTGAAAAAATAGGTTGGATCGTGAGAATTTGGAGTTTGCCATAACTTTTATCTTGCTGAGTCATTTTATTGAATCAATGGGCTTGTTTGATATTTTCAAGGATAAAGATGAGGATGAAGGTTCTGGCGGAATGGCTGAAGAAACTCCTAGTTTTGAATCAGAGCCTAAACCTGAAGAAACTCCTAGTTTTGAATCAGAGCCTAAACCTGAAGAAACTCCTTCCACGGAACCAGCTGAAGAAACAACATCATATTCACAGCCAGCTGAAGAAACTCCTTCCACGGAACCAGCTGAAGAAACAACATCATATTCACAAGCTGGAACTGCAATGCAAAGTCAGCTTGGAATAGAGGGATTGATGGATAAACGATTCAAGCTTGGAGAGGCTATTGACTATGTTGGATCCATGATTAAAGAATTGAGAGACAAACGAACAGGTTTGGTAAAAAGTATTGAAGAAGAATCGGTTGATATTAAGAATTTGAAAGAAAAGCTTACGAAAATAAATCAATTCATACAAGAGGAAAATGAAGGATTACAAGAACTGACTAGAAAACGATCTGAAGTGGAAAAAGATGCAGATGATGTTGGCAACATAGTTTACAGTCTACGTGATAAAATTTCAGAAATTGATAAAATAGTAGCCGATGAGGCTAGCAGAATTAAGAGTTTTAAAGGTTCTAAAAGTTAAGAAAAATCACTTACATAAAACGTGATGGTGAGGGTTCTGAGGCCTGTTCTGGTATAGTAGGAAACTTATCCACAGATTGTTGCTCTGCAACAGCAGAAGCTTCTTGCATGATTTTTTCTGATTCTGCATCCATAACAGCATCAGCGCCGATTGAAGCATCGGTACTATGGAAAGTTTCAGTCATCAAGCCTCCTAACATCTCTGCCATGTTGTTAAGCTCTTGGTCTGCACCTGGCATAAACTTGGCAAGTGATGATTTCATGTTTTTCATAAGTCCAATGGTTGGCATTACAGTTACTACTGTATCTCCCAAATCATGGAATGTTGTTAATCGTAATTCTATTTGTTCTATAGCCATTCGTGCATTGCCAAGAACACGGCGTACCTTACGAACTTCAGCTAGCTCCTTTGATAAGGTGTTAGCAGTATGAGTATCGTGTTGTTGTGTGGCTGCTATGATTCTTTGAAAAATTTTCTCATCTCTACTATTTAATGATGAAAGCATATTGTCTAATTTTGAAATTTGCGTTTGTAATTTTTTAATGGCAGTTTCTATTTGTGGTTTCAAAGCGCTTTTTGGTTTAAGTACGCTGTTTAATCTTTCAGATATTCCTGGTTTTTGTGGTTTTGACCATCTACTTGAAAGCGAACCCATGTAGCATGGTTTAGAATTTAATTATTAATTTCCTGTGTGAAAAATGATTAACAGTAAATGAAATTTCGATGACTAGATTTACTAGTAAACGTCACGAATTCTGTGAGTAAAAAGCCAATAATTGGAGGTATTATCCTAGCAGCCATCGTAGGAGTGGTATTTGTTGGAGCCCAGATAAACCCAGATAATCCTGAAAATGAGGAGGTTTGGAGTATTCGTATGGCTTCGCCTGAGTGGCATGAGCGTCAGACTGTTAGGGCTTCTTTACCCAATCTAGAAGAAGGAACTTACAAGCTTGGATTTGTTCCGATGGGTGATTCTCCTACTAAAATTAGAATTGATATTAAGGGAAAATGGACTGAGAGATATTACATGGATCCTAGTTGGAGACCGGTGTTCTCTGAGGAATTTATTTTGAAAGGAACACAGGTAGACACTGGTATCTCAAAATACTATACGTGGGAGTATGTTGGACAGAAATATGTTTACATTCCAGAAGTAGAAGGAGAGGCAAATTATGAAATTACAATTAAAAGAACTGGAAATTTGAAAGGCTCAGTAACCATATCATTATCGCGATAAAACAAAAATAGTCTTTCGAATAGTGAAAAGTGAGATAATTGGCAAATAACAAGAAAAAGAAAATACGCAATACGATTATTCTTATGGCATTAATCTGGTTTGTAGTTACGCTCCCTTTACCTTGGCTAATTACCGGTGATGTAGGTCAGGATCAATTAGTCATTATTCTGCCTATTATTGGTTTGATCTCAATACCTTTTGTAGCACTTGGTATTGCATGGACTTTGAAGCCAGAGTTAACAACCTAACTAGTTTTGAACCAAGGCTGATTTTCCAAATAATCGAGCTCTTTTACAATAGATTCCAATTTTTGGGTAATTGCCATATCTGATTGAAATTGTTCAAACATTTCTTTTTCCTCCTCTTTGGAAAGAATCTCTTTTTCTGCCCGCTCTAAAAAATCCTCTTCCTTTGATATATGATCGTTCAGATAAATCGAATAAGTTCTTAAGAACCGCGTTACTGGCTCGCTAGAATCCTCGCCGTTTTTCCAGCGTTTTAAATGTAGTGTGATTTTAGAAGCTATTCTTCTGCTAAACTCATGTTCTATCAACAATGCTCGGATCTCTTTTTTTAGATGATCGTAACTGGCAACGCAGGGAAAGTATGAATCTTCTTCCCTAGAATAATGGATTGAATCCAAAAATTCTGAAATAATGAGTGTAATCTTCTCTAAATCAGAGAATGGAATAGTTTTTCCAGCATTGATGTCAGAAGAGCATTTTGAGATAATCTTGTCTAGTCTTTTGATTTGTTTATGATCATTTCTAAGAGTATTTGTAGCGCTCAACTATTCAAAATTTGCAAGCTGACTTATAATTTGTATATGACCTAATCGTTATTTTATAGACAAGTAATTGACCTAGTTATAATGAATTTAGTATTCTTGGCCTTGTTAGATAATTTTGTTTCTTTTTTCAGGGATGAGGTTTTCTCTAATATTGATACTAGTGAACTTGCAGGTAGAAATGTAAGAGATATACTGAAATCATATTTCGAAGAAAATCCTATTTCTAAACCAGATCCTGGGGGATCTGGTTATAATTTTCTTCCAGAAGGAATCGCAAATTTACAAAATACTTTAGCTAATCTATCATTTGGTGATTCTCTAATAGCTTCAGCGCCAATTTTGCTTCTTGCCGCCAGTGTGGTAATAATAATGGGCGTCCTAGGAGAAGCATTTTTCAAAAAAACGGGAATTCCAGACGTTTTGTTTTTAATGGTGTTAGGAGTTATTATTGGACCAGTTTTGGGAATAATCCAACCTGAAGCTGTGCTGGAAATTGTTCCTTACTTTGCAGCTGTCGCATTAATTATTATCATGTTTGACGGTGGACTGAATCTTCATCTTGGTAAAGTTGTAAAGACGGCACATTTTTCTATAATTCTTGTAATTGTGGGTTTTGCAGTTTCAGTTGGTATTGTTGGTTCGTTTGCACACTATGGTTTGGGATGGGAGTGGATAGATAGTATTTTGCTTGGTTCTATCGTTGGGGGTAGTAGTTCTATCATTGTTTTTGGTCTAGTCAAAAAGCTCCACATATCCGAAGAAGCAAAGTCTATGCTTAACTTCGAATCTGCATTAACTGACATTTTTGCTGTAATTGTTGCATTTGTTTTGTTTGAGGCAATATTGTCTGGAGAATTTAGCCTTGATCTGTTAGGTGTAACAATTGGAAAAGCGGTGATGGTTGGCCTTGTGTTAGGTTTTGGTGTTGGTATTCCCTGGATGTTTATTATATCAAAGCTCAAAAATGCTCAGCACAGCTACATGCTAACAATTGGAATGTTATTTATGCTATTTTTCTTAGCTACTTCTTTTGGCGAGTCAGGAGCGTTAACAGCACTAGTTTTTGGATTGATGCTTGGAAAAAAGAATTACTTTACACGGGTTCTTAAAATTAAGTTCCCAGAAGATCTCATAGATGATTCTTTACATAACCAAGTAACATTTTTGGTAAGGGCATTTTTCTTTGTTTTTGTAGGCTTGTTGGCAAGCTTTGCTCAAATAGAATATGTTATTTTTGGTGTTATAGCTGCAATCGCAATTTATATCGGTAGAATAATTATTACAAAAACAGTTCTAGTTCGAGGTTTTTCCAAGCTTGACATAAAGGTAACATCTGTTATGATCCCACGTGGTTTAGCGGCTGCAGTATTGGCTACTTTTCCATTATCAATGGGACTCCCAAATGCTGATGCATATCCACAAATTATCTTTTTTGTTGTCATAACAACTGTTATTATTACCACAATTGGTTTAGGCGGCGCAAAAAAAATTCCGCCACCAGAAAGTCAGAGTGGTGGTTATGTTAAAGAATAAAAATAAAAAAGAAAAAAATTATTCAGAATCCTTTAATCCCTTGTAGCGGTTTCTGATAGTTACTTCTGTAACATTGGCTGCTTCTGCAATGTCTCTTTGTGTTTTATCTTCACCGTTTTTGACACATGCTAGGTATAACGCAGCCGCTGCAAGTCCCATAGGATCCTTTCCTGCAGATATTTCATTTTTTTGTGCAAGTTTTAAGACCTTAATTGCATGTCTCTTTGTTTTTTCCTGTATTCCAATTTGGCTTGCTATGCGTGCCACACATTGAACAGAGTCTGTAACTGGTAGGTGTAGATCTAATTCTTTTATAAGAAGCCTGTAACATCTTGCAATGTCTTTTCGTTTTATATTTGCAGCCTGTTCTACATCTTTAAGATTTCTTGGGGTTTCAGTGGCTCTGCAAGCAGCATATAATGCTGATGCCATTAAGGCAGAGATTGATCTTCCTCTAACTAATCCTTTGTCCAGTGCCTTTCTGTAAATGTAGGCTGCTTTTTCTATCACTGCGTCTGATATAGAAAGTTTATCTTTCAATCTGTTTAGTTCACTGAATGCCTGCCTAAAGTTTCGATCTACTGGTTCATGAACTTGGCTTCTACTATCCCAAGTTCGAAGTCTCTCAATTGTACTTTTCATTGCGGAAGTTAGAGGCTTTCCAGATGCATCTTTGTTAGTAGGATTAATAATTGTTGCAAGTCCCATGTCATGCATTGTAAGCGATGTAGGAGCTCCAGCTCTAGCTCTATCACCATGTTCATCCTGAGTAAAGGATCTCCATTCAGGCCCTGCTTCCTGCAGCTTTTCAGATATTACAAAACCACATATTGAGCAGAACATTTCTCCTGATTCGTGATCAGTTACTAGGATACCTTTAACACATCTAGGACATTTTTCTTTTAAATCTGTCTTTTTGGTTTTTACTGTTTTGCTTTTTGGTTTTTACCATTTTATCACTTTCTAAGATCTAAATTTGTTAGTCTTTATAAACCATGTACTAAAAGCTTCGGTCAGTATTTACAAAGAGAGATTGGCTGAAACTAGTGTTTGTATTTTGCTTTAAACTCATCGTCAAAGAAGAACTTTTCTCCAAAGGCAGGCTCTAAATCATCAAGCCATATTGCATTTTCATCATATTTTGCAAAGAATGGAATGCCTACCCATTCTGATTCTCTTCCTTGTAACAATTGTAACACAATTACTTTCTGTCCATTAATCTCCGACACGCCAAGAACGTGCACCTTACCTGGAGTAGCTGACATGCTTGGTCCTCTAACGGTTCTTGCCAGACCACTAACTTGTCTAAATGCAGACCGAAAGATCTTTTCTGCCTTTACTAGAGGTACTCCAAAGTAATGTTGAGCTCCTGTATCTCTAACAACAAACATGTAGTATGGTATACAACCCAAAGAAACCTGTTTTTGCCACATCTTCGCCCACATGTTTGCATCATCGTTTATGTGAGCCAAAAGTGGAGATTGAGTTCTGATTTGTGCACCAGTTTTTCTTACTCGTTTGATTGCTTCCTTTATTGGATCCGTTGAAAGCTCAACAAGGTGATTAAAGTGAGCCATTATCGCTAGGTGTGTTCCGCTTTTTACTATTTTTTCAAAATTTTTCAGAGTTTCATCAGCGTCAGAATCGGTTAAAAATTTGTAAGGCCAGTAAGAGATGGCCTTAGTCCCAATTCTAATTGTCTTAAGGTTAGGTAATTTGGCGTCAAGTAAAGTATCTGTATAAGCAGAAAACATGCTAGCTTTCATAATCATAGGATCGCCACCAGTAAACAAAACATCTGTTATTTCTGGATGCTCCTTTAGATATTGTACTAATTGCTCTCCCTCTCTCATTGCAAATTTCATCTCATCCATACCAACAAACTGTGGCCATCGAAAACAGAAGGTGCAGTAGGCATGGCATGTTTGACTCTGGCTTGGGAAGAAGAGGCAAGTTTCATCATATTTATGCTGCATTCCATAAAGTTTTGTTCCATCCTTTAATTGTGGAACGTTCAGTTCCATCTGACCAGCTGGGTGAGGATTTAATTGCAAACGAATGTCGTTTGCAACACGTGCAATTTCTTTTTTATCTGCTCCACTTCTCAAAGTGCTTGCCATCTTATCATAATGCTCAGGAATCAACATGCCTTTCTGAGGAAATGTTAGAACATACATAGGATCATTTGGAATGTTATCCCAGTCAATAAGTTGCTCAACAACATAATTGTTCGTCTTAAAAGGAAGTACGTTGCCAACAACTTCCATCTCAAATTGGGCCTCCTCTGACATTTGCTGAATTTGTGGAATTTTACGAAAATTTATCAAAGTATAAGTCTTGATCGAGGTAGTTTCGTTTACTGACCAAAGTGCTTGCTGTTCTGTCATTACTTATTTTATCACATAACATTGTTAAAGCTTGGTAAAAAATGGCAAAATAGGTGTAAGTTTTTATTTTCTAGGCATGTAAATTTATAAAAAATTTTGATTGTTGTTTAAATAACTACTGACTGATTGGTATAACTCTGAGATTTAGCCTAATTTTTCACTAGTGAACAGGGAAAATGGTTGAGGAAGGAGTTACGGAGATTTCTGTAGGAGAATTTGAAACAATTCCTCAGATTCTAGCTTCTTCAGAGTCTCTTCAACTAGCATTTGTTTTTTTAATCGTTGGTATGGTAGTTATCGGAATAATTTACCGTAAATTTTCTCATTGGATTTCATCTCAAAAATTCAACTATACGCGACCACATTTTTCTCGATTTGTTCGTAAGGCAGTGCTACCATTTTTTGCATTAGCTTTAGTATCATCCATTAATGTATACATACAAACTACTGAGCTATTTGAGGCAGAGAATTTAATTGAGAGCACAGATGAATTAGATCCTGCTGAAAAATTCGCAAAAATTCTTAATTCCATTAACATATTAGTAATTGGTTGGACAATAGCACACCTAATTCCAATTGCTTTAACAAAACGTGATAAAACGATTCTGGAAAGACAAGATTACCAAAACTGGTATGGCATGCGAGGATTTTCAGACGATGATGATTTATTCCACAGATGCTTCAAGTGGATTCCACCCCAAACAACTCCTTATGACATGAAAGATGATGAATTTCAAAAATATATTAAAACAAATGACGGTCTTAAATTTCTTGAAAAATATCGTACTGCCAAGGGGTTAACTATCGGCAGTTATGATAAACTGGTAGATGATCCAACTGAAGAATGGAAAAAATCAGAGAGAGCAAAGTTTGAGAAATATTATAAAAATTGTATAACTGGACAAAACCAGTCTGGGCAAAAACTAAGACCGGGGGTTGTGCCACAAGAAATTTACCCTATCGATATATGGCGAGAACAAAAGAGACAAAGTAATTATGAGCCACTCATTCCAAGCACGAAGCCACCAGGATTTGCAAAAAAGCAGAAAGAGGGAGCTCCAAAACCTGCAAAACAAATTCTCACAATAGGGATTTTTTTTGCTACAGTGCTAGGTATAGTTACATGGTGGGGGGTAGACTTGGTGGTTTTGGCTACGGCAACTGGTGGCATGGCATTGGGCGTAGGACTTGCACTAAAAGAAACAATGGAAAATTACTTTGCATACATCATGATAAAAAAAGACAAGGTTATCAAAGAAGGTGATAGGATAACACTACCGAGTGGATACAATGGTTTAGTATACAAAATTACACCCAGAGTTACCTATATCAGACATGGTCTCAATGAGTCTTTGGCTATTGTTCCCACAAAACTAATCGTCTCACAAGAAATAATCAACTTTACTAAGGCTTTCAAGCTTGTTCCTGCCACTATTGAGGTTGGAGTTTCATATCTAAATGATCCTAAGCAAGTAGAAGCAATTCTAATTAAGATAGGTAGACGTGCCATGAAAGAAGTTATGGATGATAATGGCATCCACCTCGCCAGACAGAAAAGATGCCCGTACCTTGATGAACACAAACCAAGTTGTGGATGTGATAAAGAATTACTTGTAGATGTGGGAGGTCCCGTTGTAAGGTTTAACAATTTTAACGATTCAGCACTTGATTTTGCACTTAGAGTGTTTGTGCGGGATTATGGTTCTCAGTTTAGAATGAAAAGTGAAATGAGAACAATCATGTACCAAGAATTCAAAAATTATGACATTAGGATACCGTGGCCTATCCGAACGATATACCAAGGAGATGAGAAAAGAGAAGCAGAGGAAATTGGGAAATTCGATAAAGAGCGTAACCAAGTGATTAAGGAGCATGGTCCTAAAGAGACTGAGGGAATGGCAGAAGAAGATTAGTATCTTCTGAAGACTTAAGAATCTGTTTTATTTCGTTGAAACATTGGCTAAATTTGCTGTTATAGGAGGAAATGCGTCTAAAGATTTAGCAAAACGAATTGCCAGAAGACTCAAGTCTCCATATATGGAAACGCAAACAAAGGTTTTCCCAGACGGTGAAAGTAAGATTACATTCAGGCGCATACCAAAAAAAAGCATCATATTAGTTGTCCAGTCCACGTATCCGCCAGTTGATACAAACCTATTGCAGGCACTAACAATAATTTCGCAGGCTAGAAAAGTGTCCTCAAAGATCTATGCGATAATACCCTACATGGGTTATGCGAGACAGGACAAGCAATTTCTAAGTGGGGAAGCAGTTACCATGTCAATAGTTGCAAAGATGCTCCAGGCAGCTGGTGCAAAAAAAGTAATTGTTGTTGACATACACAGCAAGACCGCACTAAATCACTTTAAAATTCCTACAGAAAGTGTTTCTGCCATTCCAGAACTTGCCAAATATTTCAAAAAACTGAAACTGAAAAATCCGTTAGTTGTATCTCCTGATATGGGCGGATCTTTAAGGGCAAAAAAATTTGCTAGTCTATTAAACACTGATTTTGTTACATTAAAAAAATCTAGGAATAGAAAGACTGGAAAAGTATGGATCCAGTCTTCCAAAGTAGACGTTCATGAAAGGGATTTGATTGTGGTTGATGATATAATAAGTACTGGTGGTAGTGTTATCAGGGCTACTCAGTTTTTAAAGAGGCAAAAATGTAAACGAGTTTTTGTTGCATGTACGCATGGATTGTTTATAGGAGATGCAGAAAGGAAAATCAAAAAAGCTGGAGTGTCACAAATCATAAGCACCAACACTATTCCTAGGAGCACTTCAAAAGTTGACGTATCTGGAGTAATAGCAGAATCTATTCAATAAAATAATGGAGCTTATCTTTTTAGGAACCGCAGGTGCACAGCCTACACTAGAACGCTCCACTACATGCATTTGTTTGGTAAGAGATGGAGAAATCTTGATGTTTGATGCGGGAGAGGGTGCGCAAATTTCTTACCTAAAATCAAACCTAGGCTGGAACAAAAAAATGAAAATTTTTGTCACACATTTACACGGCGATCACTGTATTGGAATTTTAGGATTCCTGCAAACAATGACTTTGCAAAATAGAACAGAGCCCATTGAGATTTACGGTCCAGAAGGTATTGATGAACTTATTGCTGCAAATACGAAAATTATGAGTTTTGGATTATCATTTCCTGTTCTGATAACACCGATAAATGAAGGGGTGATTGTAAGTGAAGAAAAATATGAAGTTCGTGCTTGTGAAGCCGAACATTCTGTGCCAACATTTTCTTTTCTTTTTGAAGAAAAAGAAAAGCCAGGAACATTTTATCCTGAAAAGGCTAATTCACTTGGCATTCCAAAGGGAGAATTATGGCATAAGTTACAGCAGGGAGAAGAAGTTGTAATTGAAAATAAATCAATAAAGCCTTCCGAAGTGATGGGACCAAACGTGCCTGGAAAAAAGATTGGTGTGTCTGGTGACACTAGGCCGACAAAAAAACTAGAAGTGTTTTTTAAAAACTGTGATTATCTAGTTTTTGATTCAACTTTTTTGGATGAGCTGAAAGAAAAGGCAATTCAAACATTACATTCTACCGCAAAAGAGGCTGCTGTTTTTGCAAAAAACGCAAATGTTTCAAATTTGATTTTAACTCATTTTTCTGCTAGGTATAAGGACGAGAAAGTTTTGTTGGATGAAGCAAAGACTATTCATAATTCTGTAATAGCCGCTAATGATCAATTAAAAATTGATATCGTGTGATCAAATCATTCCATATCAGATACAAGCCAATCTATTACATCTTCAATATTTTCAGAATGTAATATTATTTTTATCGGACCCAAGGGCGATTCGTCTGCCTCATCGCAGAGAGCTATAACGTTAGCAAAGGCAGCTTGCTTGTTAAGATAAAACCAGGTAGAGTCTTCTGTCATGTTACGCATTAGATGCCTACGATATGCGCTTTTGGTCTTTCTTGTTCTCATAGTTTCATAGATCTTTGTTAACGATTCATAGTTGTTTGAATTTGCAACCAAAGAATCGCCAGTTATCTTTTCATCCATATCAGTTAGAACATTTGATACCGCCGTTCGAACTTTGTTAATATCCTCTGATGCGTTTATAGTACAATAAGCGGATATTTTGCAATCAACATCTAAGGATCTCAAGTGTCAATCCATTTTTCAATTACTTTGTATGCTCGTTCAGTAAGTTCGTCTAATGTAATGTCACTATTAACAATGGTTTCGTCTGCTATTGCTATGGATTCACCAATTCCGACACCAAGCTCTCTGTTATCACGCTCTTCAAATTTTTCTCTTGTTGCAGGGTCGTCTGAACGTCCACGGGAGCTCAAAAACTTGTAGCGGGTATCAGCTGTGGCTTCTATTGATAATAGTTTGACAGATCCAGCATTTTTTAAAACTTCAATCTCTGTAGTAGATCTTACACCGTCAATAATAATTACTTTAGATTGAGAATTTTTTATTGGTTCAATAAGTAGTTCAGCAATAGCACCTGGTCCATTTTTCTCACGTAGTTCTAACATCAGCTTACCTAGATTGTCTCCAGTTGGTTCTATATTGCGTCTTTTTGCCTCAGCACGAACACCATCGCCTAAATTCAAAGCCTCAAGACCTCTAGCCTTTAATGCAGATACGATGGTTGATTTACCAGAACCCGGCATGCCAGTGAGACAAACTATCAGCTTTGCCAAGATGAAATTGTTTACTGATTCCAGCCTATGAAGCTACCGGAATTCATTAAAATCATAACATCAAAAAAATATAATGCGGACGTTTGTTGCGATTGAAGTAAATAACAAAGATGTTTTAAACTCCATTCATAAAATTCATACTGAATTAAACATCAAAGCTAAACCAGTAGAACTTCATAATATGCATTTTACTGTACAGTTTTTAGGAGAAGTCTCGGAGGAGATGGCAAGAAAAATTTCTGATGCACTTAGCAGCTTAGAATTTTCTCCATTTCCAATAAGTTTTGTAGGCGTTGGGGTTTTTCCTAAGCCTAGCTTTCCACGAGTGATTTGGATTGGAACGGATGATGGTGCCAACGAACTTGAAAAATTAGCAGAAATGATACATGCAAAATTATCGCAGCTTGGACTTCATCCTGATAAAAAATTCAAGCCACATGTTACCATATTCAGAATAAAAAACAAAATTGAAGGCATCTCGAATAAATTGGAAAAATTTTCAGCATATTCTTTTGGAAAGCAGATGATCTCTGAGATTAAATTTAAGAAAAGCGAACTTGCCCCTGAGGGTCCAATTTATACAGATCTGTTGGTTGTGAAAGGAAAGAAATGAATTCAATCCTAAGCCACGCAAAAAAAGAAGCGGCTACATCAAAAAAATAACAGAAAAAAAAACAACAAAAAGCCAA
>JACATA010000029.1 GCA_013390375.1 Marine Group I thaumarchaeote | reverse complement strand
CTGCCTCCTTTATTGTTTCATAAATTGGAACTGAATTTTCAAATTTTTGTCCTCCCTTGCCGGGAGTAACACCCGCAACTATGTTAGTTCCATATTCTATCATTAGTTTTGTATGTCGTGTGCCGTATTTTCCTGTAATTCCTTGTACTACGACAGGTTGTTTTTGAAAATCACCTTTTGAATTCTGTTTTCCTTTTAAAAGTTCAAAAATATCTGTCATTTATTTATCTCCATAACAACTTTGTGGATGGCTTCCTCAATCGATCCTGATAACTGTGTTTCACTATCTTTCAGCATTTCTTTTGATTTTTCTGACTCTGAACCCATTAATCTAGCAAAAACTGGTAAAATTATTATCTCATCATCATATGCCTTGAGAAATGCGGATGCCACAGTAGTTGTTTTTACGATTCCTCCATACAAATTTACTAGAACTGCCTTGACATTTCTCATATTGCTGATGAGCGTTAAAGCTTTGTAGACAGATTCCGTAGTGGCAGTGCCGCCAACATCTAGGAAGCAAGCAGCCTTTCCACCGTTGTCAGTAAGCATGTCAAGTGTTGACATTACAAGCCCCGCTCCGTTACCGATAACAGCTATATTACCATCTAATTCTACAAGTGAAAATCCACTTTTTTCTGCCTCCTCTTCAAACTCTGTTTTTTCTCGATATTTTGCAAGTTCCTTGTGCCTGAAGTTAGAATTATCATCAGTCATAATCTTGCCATCAAGTGCCATCATTGAGCCGTCCTTAAGGATTACAAGAGGGTTAATCTCTGTCAATTCCGCTTCCTTCTCTATAGTTAATTTTGATAGTTTTTGCAGAATGTCGACAAAGTGAGTAACTGAATTTTCATCAAGACCAATTTCCTTTGCCACTTCTTCAGCAACTTTTTTTGAAACATCACCTAAACCAATTTCTCGTATTACCTGGTTCTTCACTGATTCGATTTCAACTCCACCCTCTGCAGAGGAGATTATAGTGTAACATCTTTTACTTCTGTTAAGGAACAATGAGAGATAGATTTCTTTTTCATATACGGACATCTTTTCAAGCAGAACAGCACGAGTTTTTTCACCTTTGATTGTCATGTTTAAAACCTGTGGATATTTCAATTCGAACTCATCTTCATTATGGCACTTTTGGATTCCACCCGCTTTTCCACGGCCACCCACAGGAACTTGTGCCTTTATTACAAACGGATATCCAATTTTTTCAGCATCTTTCCTTCCACTTTCTATGTCTTTTGAGACAATACTTGTTGGAACCATAATGCCATATTCCTTGAATAATTCCTTAGCCTGATATTCTAACAGTCTCATGAAAATTATCGTATTTGGAAGTTTATAATCGTAGCAGTAATTCTATTACTTTATTTTTTTTTCTAAAAGTTCAACAGTTTCTAAGAACAAATCTTTGCTTTTTCTCAAAAGTCTATCTGGAAACTCATCTAATCTGAATACCAATTGTTGCTTAATTGCTGGTACTATCATTCCTCCAGATATTATTAATTGTTCAACAATGTAATCATTTGTTAGCGTACAAACTATCTCCTCATACGAACCATCTTCTTCCTCCATGGTCTGGCGATAAAGAACTATAGGCGTATTTGTTTTTGCTACTATCTGTGACCCTTTTTTTAAAAGATCCGTTAAATGTTGAAGAGACCAGGCATCAAGGCTAATCTGCTTGACCATGATTGATCTATGCATTTTCTGTATTTATGATGATTGTTATGTTACTATTCAACAGAAATTCTAATTTTTTGACCATCTATGTCATCATCATTATATTTTTTGCATGTTTGTGTGAAATTCACTTGTTTGACTCTCACCAAAAAAGTAAGTTCATCAGTTTTATCTTTTAGCATGGCTAATGATTCTTGGTCCAGATCCAATATAGAAGCTGTATTCAATACATCAGTTGGATTATAGCCTCTCTCCTTTCTTAGTGCTTGTAGCCTTCTGGCGAGATCCTTCACTAGACCTTTTGCCATCAACTCTTCATTTCTTTCAGTTGAGATAATTCCTATTAGATTATTTCTTCTTGAGAATGTAAAACCTTCTTGGACATCAAACTCAATTATGAAATCATTTGCATCTAAAGAAATTTTTGTTCCATTAACGTCAAATGTAAACGAACCATCTTTTTCTAAACCTTGAATTATCTCATCAGCTTTTGTTTCTGAAAAAATTTCTAGTAGATTGTCAAGATTTTGTTTTGCCTTTGGACCAATGGTTTTTCGGTTAAGTTCTATCTTTGGGATAACTGGGGCAGCAGATTTTTTCATCTCTAGCATTTCTGATAAGCCCTCATGATTTTCAAGTTCAATAATTTTGTAATCTTCCACATTTAGCTGAGATTGCAATAGTTCTGATAGCAGTTCAATTTTCTTTTGCAGTCCTTTTTCCACACAAATTATTGCGTGTTTTAATGGCCATCTCCTTTTCAATTTTCCCTTCATTCGTGCAGCAGCACAAACCGAAACAATCTCATTCATTATGTCGAATGATTCTTCAACACTTTCATTAACTAATGTAGGAGTAGATTTTGGCCATGATTCCAAAAGTATTGATTTTTTATCTCCAAATGTGGTCGTATACAGATACTCACTTGTAAACGGCGAAAATGGGTGTATCAAAATGTCTAGCGTTTTCAATGACTCGGCTATAATTGCATAGATAACATGTCTTCTATCCTTTTTATTTTCATCGTCATTCCAAAGCTCTGGCTTTGTGATTGGAATGTAAATTTGGCTTAGTGAATTGATTAGAAAATCTTCTATGGCACTTGCTGATTCGTGGAATTTGCATTCATTATTTGATTTTGTGGATAGCTCGATTGTTTTTTGAAGTTTTGATAGTAACCAGATGTCCGTAGAGGTAAGCATGTCATTGTCCTTTGCCCATCCAACAGTTGTCTCATTAATGTTGAATTTGTCGTATTCACTATTCTGTTTAAAATACAAATGAATGTGAAAAAGAGTACTTAGAATTTGATACGGTCTTGACATTAGCTCCTTTGTACTAAAATTCAGAGTTTCAATCGGGCTTGATTTCCACATGAAGTAGAATCTGACAAGATCAACTGGATATTTGTCAAGTAGATCAGCCGCATCAAGTACATTACCAGTACTCTTACTCATCTTGTTACCTTTTTCGTCAAGAACATGTCCCTGGAATAGAAATGAATTGTATGGTGAGATAGCTTTGTTATTAAAAATCACATTTTCAATTAAAAGCGTGTATGCCCATCCACGTGTTTGATCAATACCTTCTGTAAAAAATGGTGCTGGTATGGTTTTTTCGTATTCATCATCGCTTAATGAGGCAAAAGGCGCAGCACCACTGTTATGCCAAGTATCTAAAACAAATTCTTCACGCTGCATCTTTGCATTGCATTTTTTACATTTGATAGAAATTCTATCTATCCACGGTCTGTGTAACTCAAAGTTAGGTCCATCGGGAAGATCGTCTGCCATATCAACAATTTCTTTTCTTGAAAATAGTCTTTCAATGTTTTCACATTCAGTACATTTCCAGATTGGTAGCGGACAACCCCAGAATCTTTCTCTTGAAATACACCATGGATGCTTTTCTTTAATTATTTTCAAAAATCTGTTTTTCGGTTGATCAAAAAAATATTCAACTTTTTGTGCTGCATTAATTGCTTTATCACCAAGCCTATCAAGCATGTAAAAATATTCTCTTCTTGCAAGCCAAACTAGCTTGTGTTGAGAGCGCCAGCATAGTGGATATTTGTGCTTGATTTTACCAATTCTTACCAACGCATTTTTTTCTTTAACGTCTCGCACAATTTCTTCATCAGCATCACGTACAAACATTCCAGCATACTTGCCGGCATCTTCCGTAAACTTTACCTCATCGTCAATGGGAGAAAAAATTTCAACTTTTCGTTTCATTGCAATATTATAGTCATCCTCACCATTGGCTGGAGAAAGATGAACGATGCCTGTGCCGGCATTAACATCAACAAATTTCTCAGCAATTGTAATGTGATAGTTTTCCTGCTTTGACATTTTTTCCAGGCCAGAGATATTGCCTAGAAGAGGATGTGTGTATTTTTTACCTTCAAATTCAGAACCTTTCACTGTTTTCAATACTTTGTAATCTTCCATCTTTGCTTCTTTCATGAATTCTTCAAGGCGAATTTTCCCAATAATCCATGTCTCGCTGCCTACTGATACGTAAACATATTCTTCATCTGGATTGAATCCAACCATTGCGTCTGTTACAAGCGTAAATGGCATAGTAGTCCAGACAATCAAATAGGCATCTTCGTCTTGCAATTTTACCTTGTAATACAAAGAAGGATCCTGAACCATCTCATAACCCTGATTAACTTCAGAATGGCTTAGCGAAGTTTGGCAACTTGGGCAGTATGCAACAACTCTATATCCTTCTGTAAGGATGCCATTTTCGTGAGCACGTTTTAGTAGTTGCCATTCTCTTTCAATATATTCATCCTTGTATGTCCAGTATGCATTTTCTTGATTAAATGACATTCCTAATTTTTTGTCAACATCAATCCATTTCTGATGAAATTTTGAAACAATTTTTTTACATTGGGCAACCAAGTTTTCAATCTGCTGCTGGGTTGTAATTCCACTCTTTCCATTTGTGATTCCAAGTTCCTTCTCAGCCTGCAATTCAACTGGAAGACCCTGTGTATCCCACCCAGCATTAAAAATCACATTTTTTAAATTCAGTGTGTTAAATCTGTACCACAAGTCTTTGAAGACACGACCTCTCAGGTGACCTGCATGCGGTTCACCATTTAGTGTAGGCGGTCCTTCAATGAACATAATTTTATCTCGTTTGTCTGATGAATCATCAATCATCTTTTGCAAATCTAGCTTTGAAAGATAATCTCTAGTAACCTGTTCAATCTCTTTTAGATTAAACTCATTTGTTAATTCCATATATCGCCCTCGCGCATTTATCTCTTATAATACTACGTGAATTGTCAGACATAAGTTGAATGAAAATGTTTGACACTGTTACCCAGAAATTAAGGGATTCCAGAAAGATAGTTTTTGTAACTGGCGCAGGAATTTCTCAGGAGAGTGGAATTCCTACATTTAGGGGAAAAGATGGCCATTGGAGAAAACATGATCCCATGAAACTTGCATCAATAGATGCATTTTATGATGATCCAAAACTAGTTTGGGAATGGTATGAGGATAGAAGAAAAAACATCTTGGCAGCAAAACCAAACGAAGGCCATTTTGCAATTTCTGAGATGGAAAAATTCAAGGATGTAGTTGTCCTAACACAGAATATTGATGGTTTGCACCAGCGCTCAGGCAGCACAAATGTTTTGGAACTACATGGCAGTATAATTCGGATTAAATGCACAGTTTGTAATTTTTCTGATAATATAACCGAGAATTTTGAATCACTTCCACCCAAATGTGAATGTGGGAATATGCTCAGACCTGACGTTGTTTGGTTTGGAGAAGCACTGCCACAAGATGTTTGGAAAAATGCAATGAAAGAAGCTAGTACATGTGATATAATGATTATAGCTGGAACATCTCTTGTTGTTTCGCCTGCGAATACGTTACCAGTCTATGCAAAACAAAATGGCGCAACGTTGATTGAGGTAAATCCTGAGAAAACAGTCATGTCAAACGATATGGATCTTTCAATACAGGCAACTTCTGCAAATGCACTACTAAGAATTATCTCTATTTTAAAGAATGAGTAGTTTCACATTGTATTTTTTTACAAGATTAAGCTAGAATTACTATGAAATGCATAAAATGTGGACATGCTAAACAGCAGAAACAATATAAAACAACAGGAAAATTTCACGACATTACCATAACTTGTGATTGTTCATGTCACAAGAAAAAATACTAACTATTTAATGCAGAACTATAGTTTAATCTTGGAATATATAGGTCATAAGCAGGTTTTAGATATTGGTTAATGTTCTTGTAATTGGTTCTGGTGGACGAGAGCATGCTATTGGCTGGAAACTAGAGCAGAGTAATAATGTTGATAGAGTTTTTCATGCACCAGGAAATGGTGGTACGTTAAACAACATACCAATTTCTGTCGATAATTTAGACGAGTTAGCCAAATTTGCGTCTGAGAATAATTGTTTTACTGTTGTTGGTCCAGAGGCACCACTTGCAATGGGTATTGTTGATATGTTTAATGAAAGGGGTTTGAAGATATTTGGGCCAACAAAGGAATCTGCACAATTAGAGTCAAGTAAAATTTGGGCTAAGCAATTTTTGAAGCGTAACAATATTCCTACTGCATCATTTGAGGTGTTTGACGATGCAGTAAAGGCAAAAGAATACGTTAACCAAATTGAATATAATGTTGTCGTAAAAGCTGATGGCCTTGCAGCTGGAAAGGGTGTGATTGTTTGTGACAGTAAGGATGAAGCTGAAAAATCTATCGATATGATGTTGGTAGATAAAAAATTTGGCGATGCAGGAAACAATATCATTATAGAGGAAAGAATTGATGGTATAGAGGCATCATACATTGCTTTGTCTGATGGAAAAATTGCAATACCAATGGCTACAAGCCAAGATCATAAGAGAATATTTGACAATGATAAAGGACCAAACACTGGTGGAATGGGTGCTTATTCCCCAACACCAATCATAGATAAAGATCTTTCTCAAAAAATCCAGGAAAAAATTATTGATAAAACAATTTCATCCCTAAGAAATGAGGGAATTACATTCAAAGGATTTCTTTACGCTGGTATAATGCTAAAGGATGGTGAACCGTATGTTCTTGAATACAATGTTAGAATGGGTGATCCTGAATGTCAACCAATCTTAATGCGAATGGATTCAGATCTTTTTCAATACTTGGTGGGAAGTGTGGATGGCACATTAGAAAAGATGCCGCCAATTTCATGGAAAAATAAATCTGCGGTTTGCATCGTTTTAGCATCAAAGGGTTATCCAGAATCATATACAAAGGGAGACGAAATTTTTGGTCTAGGAAAAGCTTTTGATGATGCATACGTATTTCACGCTGGAACAAAAGAGCAGGACAAAAAAATCATAACAAATGGCGGTCGTGTTTTTGGTGTTACTGCATTAGGTGATACCTTAGAATCAGCCATCAAACATGCATATGGTGCTACTGAGAAAATTTCCTGGAAAAACAAATACTTTAGGACAGATATTGGGAAAAAAGGCTTAACTTACCTATGAGATTTTTACATTCTCGTCTTCTGTGACAATCCAATCGATTTTGATATCATGTGAATCGCTAGGTATAGATTTTACAATTTGTTTTGAATAGGTCAACGATATTTTTACTGCGTTAGTTGATGAGAGAAATCTATCATAGTAGCCCTTTCCATATCCTAATCTAACCCCTGATTTTGAAACTCCTACTGTAGGTATTAGCACACAATCAATTTTTTCCGCCTTTTTACAACTATCCTTCGGTTCCATAATTTCGAAACTTCCTTTCTCTAATTTTTCAAGATTTGGAACAATGTAAAACTCAAGATTATCATTTACAATCCTAGGAAGGAGTAGATTCTTACCTTGTTCTAATACGTTTAACATTATATCATGAGTATTAACTTCACTACCAATTGGAAAATAGCAAGCAACATTTTGTGAATTGGTATACGAAGAGATCTTTTTTAGATTTTGATGAATTTTCCCACTTAAAATATCTCTTAGTTCAGCTGAAGTTGCATCTCGCTTTTCAAGGAGATGTTTTCTTAGCGCAGCCTTTTGAATATTAACCGACAATTTCCTTAATCAGTGATGCTGCGGTCACAGTATTTTTTAGTAGCATAGCAACCGTCATTGGTCCAACACCACCAGGAACCGGTGTGGCCCATGACGCTTTTTGAATGATATCATCATAATCTGCATCGCCAACCAATTTGCCATCATATTTTGAAATTGCAACATCAATCACTATTGCATCCTGTTTAATCATGTCTGAGGTTAGTTTGAATTTAGATGGATTACCAACACCAGTTATAATTATATCAGCATTTTT
>JACATA010000002.1 GCA_013390375.1 Marine Group I thaumarchaeote | reverse complement strand
ATTATCTAACATTTTCAACGATTTAATTATTTGAGTATACTCTATGCCTATATTCAGTATATACACATAGATATATACAAAAAAAATATTTATTTTTATATATTTTTTATATTTCTTGAGCTCGTTTATTTTTGCGTTTAGTTTTCTGTTTTTTTATTAATAAATTATTTTTCTTTTGTTTATTCATAATATTCCAAGATTAGACTTATCTAAAAAATTTAGGACGTTCAGGAATAAACCATCTAAGCAAGTGATGTTTTACTAGTGTGAATGATGTCAGCTCCAAAGCCAAAATTTGCCCCATGCCGTCATGATTTTTTCATTTGTAAAAAATAATCCAGAAAATATTAAACATACTGCGATAATAATCCATTTCAATGGAAAGTTTAATGGTAATTTAGCCATGACGATTAGATTATCTAATGAAGATAAAAATGAAACCTGCAAGTAATAAAGCAGATGGAATAAGAATGACTTTGATAGATGGTCTTTTCATGAACCGTGTCATGTCTTTAGAATACTAAGAATACTAATTAAATAATTATTTAGAGAAACGATTGAATGAGATAGTACCAGTATCTCACCCAATCTTTTGGTTTGGTACAATATTAACTCAAAAATCTAACAATAAAAATTATTCCAACAATGCCAAAACCAATCAAGTAGATCTTATTTCTTCGTGTTATCATGTCTTTAGTAATTGACCCATTCTACATAAATCGAGTTAAGAAGTTAAGATTTTTATCATTTTTTTTAGTAGATTGTATTGTTCATGACCCATGCCATAAGGAAATTTTCTAAAAGCATGAGCAGACCCTTTTTGTTTTTCCCTTTCATTACCTTCTAACATTTCATCAAGAAGTCGTAAAGCTTCTTTGATTTCCTTATCTGTTAGTGTCATTCTTCTAATATTTTCCTGATTTTTTGAATCGCCTGAAACACCTTGCGCGTGTTGGATAAGGTTAATTGGTCAAATATTTTCTTAATTTCTTCAAGTTTTTCCTTGTCGTTCATAATATTCTAAAATTATACTTTATCTTAAAAATATTCTAAATGCTTCATAAGCTTGCCAATTCTCATCAATAATCAGAGAAATTATCTTCATCATCAGCATTTATTGTAAATGCCTATACTGAATATATTAAATTAGATTAAACAAAAGTATTATTGCTCCAACGACTATAATGCAAAGCGGAACAAATGGATTATGATATATTTTATCATATATGCCCATAATGTCATTCAGTAACTAACATTATCTTAAGAATTGTGGACATTCTGGAATAAACCATAATGCTACATCTACTAAACTTTCTAGGATTTGTGATGGTATCCTAAGTATTCTAGTAATTTAATTATGGAATTGGTTAAAATTGTAATAATCTATTTCTGTGTCTTAACTAACAAATGTATATTGACGTTCTCCACGACTTTCAGTAGATGTATTAACATCAACTAAAATGAATTCTTTATTGGCTGAACGAATATTATTTTCTGGACTACGCTTATTTTCATGAAGATCTTCATATTCTTCTAAAGATAGCTTAGTTCTAGGTCCAATTTCTGCTTCAAGATTCATATCTTTTACAACTTGTTCATATTCAGGTTGTATTATGCCACTAAAGATCATCGCACTAGCTCCACTACCATAAGAACAAAATCCAACACGTTTTCCATTTAAGTTAACTCCTTTTTGATATTCAAACTCTAGACTGCTTCTAAATCCAAGATATAATGATGCAGTGTATAGATTACCAATCATTTTAGATCCAATCAATGAGCTAGAAAGTTTTGATTCATAAAGTTCAACATACTCTTCTGTATTTGTAAATAATTTTGTAAACTGATGATCTTTGGCCATAAATTCTGCATCCGCGAGAACAGATTCAATTGTACCACGCGGATCTTTTGGAGTAGGTTCATCCATTCCTATTTTTTCAATGATTTTTTTCCATCTTGGTAAATCTCTCCATTCATGTCTAACAAGATAAGCTAGCGCTTTTTTACCCATATTGCTATACGGGAGGTGCATATTTAGATAATCAACATGATCAAGAATCGTTTCACCTTCTTTTAGTTTAATTAACCCAGTATTGATGACTTTTCTTTTATAATCAATTAATGCATTTTTTACTTGAATTAAATAAAGAAGATTAGAGTACTGGCCATGAACAATTGGAGTTTCTTTGCCAAACGGTCTGTAAAAATCATATTCATTTTTGATTGATGTTGATGTAACTTTAGGATCAAATGCTAACAACCTAGGATTATCATTTAACAACATTGCAATAGCGCCTGCACCTTGTGTTACTTCACCACTAGAACCCAAATCATATTTTGCGATATCTGAAACAACAACTAGTGCATATTTGCCTTCAGCTTCACCAGCTCTAATCCAATTAGTATTATCATATAATGCGTATGAACCGCTGACACATGCAAACTTACATTCAATTCCACCGCAATGTCCAAAAGTCCCCTCACCATAAACCTGTTCCAACATTCCAATAACGTAAGAATTCATTGCCTTTGATTCATCAAATGCTGATTCTGTTGCAACGTACAGTCTGCCAATTTCATCAGGTGACAGTTTGTTTTTTTGCATGACATTTAGGCAAGCATTTGAAGCAAGGCATGCTGGATCCTGGTTTGTATCAACAATTGCCATCTGTCCAATCCCTAAACCACGCTCTAATTTTTCTGGATCTAATCCACGTGCCTTTGCAAAATCAGATGCCTCAACATAAAGCTGAGGAATGTATATAGCAATATCATCTATGCCTGCTGCCATGAGCATGCCTTTTCAACTTAGAATATATAGATTTACAGTTAATTTTTTCAGATTTTATTAACAAATTTTTAGATCAATGTTAATTTTTCTGAAAATTACTATCATTCAAGTAATGAATCAAACACTTCCTGAAACACATCATAACGTTGTGCACCAATGATTTTTAGTACCTTATTGTTTTGATCGATGATAAAAAATGTTGGTGTTGCATCAACACCCAATGTACGACCATCTGCATGGCTTGAATCAACTAATTCTTTCCATTTTGATTTAGACATACATTCTGAAAATTTATCCATGTCTAAACCTAATGTAGATGCAAATTGATGAAGTTGTTCAGAAGATGCCCAACCTGTTCCTTCACCATCCCAATTATTGTATAATGTTGAATGGTATTGCCAAAACATTTTTTGATCATTTGCACAATGTGCAGCACTAGCCGCATTTACAGAATCCTCATTAACCACTATGAAATCTTTAAACAGCATTTTCACTTTTCCAGTTTCAACATAATTTGTTAGAATAGATTCCTCTGTTTCATCGAAAAACTTTTTACAAAATGTACATTGATAGTCACCAAACTCAATCATAGTAAGTGGTGCATTTAGATCACCTAAGATTGGTGATGCGTTGTCATAAAATGATGCAATTGTAGGTTTTTTTGTTGTTGTAATTTCATTTATTATAATTTCATCTAAAACTTGTGTAGATTCTGTGTTAATCATATTTACCAATAATACACCACAAAAAATACAAGCAATGGCAATTCCAGCCCCAATTCCAAGTGATGGCCAATGAACAGTTCGATTAGATGTTCCCTGTGATTTTTTTGAGTCGGGTTCCATGGTTGCAATAAAAAATCATGCGGATTTAGGTCTTTATTATACATCTAAAAAATCAAAATTACCAATAATTTCTAACTTATAGATTATGGATCGTTTAGCATACAGTATGTAAATAAATGACAGTCTCTAAAAATAATTATGAAGAAAGTTTTTGTAAATGGATATGGATCAATTGGTAGCCGTATTACAAAATTTATCAAAGGTGATCCTGACATAGATGTAGTGGGAATTGGAAAACATTCCTCAAATGAAAAAGTACAGCATGTTATTAATGATGGATTTTCTGTTTATGTTCCTGAAGATAAAATTGATAATTTCAAGAATTATGATATTTCGGGCTCAATTGAATCTGTAATTGATGACTGTGATTTAGTAATAGATGCTTCACCTGGTGGTAACGGATTTATTAATAAAAAAAATATCTACGAACCAAAGGGTATTAAGGCTATTTTTCAGGGCGGTGAAACAATTTTTAATGATAATGCAGTATCTGATATTCTTTTTAATTCTAGAGTAAACTATGTTGAGGCATTTGATAAAAAATACGTGATGCAGGGAAGTTGTAACGTAACTGGTATGGGTAGAATTTTAAATCCATTGAAAGAAAAATATGCTGATAAATTAACTCGAATTGATGTAACGTTGGTAAGAAGATGGGCAGATCTGGAGCAAACGGATAAACAAATTGATGATACAATTGAAATGACAGAGAATCCACATCATGGAACAGATGTAAAAGCGTTTTTTGGAGAAGATACTCCACTTTTCGTTAGAACAATTAAAGTTCCTACCAGACAAATGCATTTACATATTATGGATATACGTTTCAATGCAAACGCACCAACTTCAGATGAAATCCACGAATTATTTAAGAACGAATTTGGAATTGCAATTCTATGGACAGCTAAAGGAACAAAAGATGTTCGTGACTTTGCTGAATCTACAAAATTTAATTTTAAGGATACAAACATGCTACACATTCATGCTAATATGACTATGTCTATTGGTGATACAGTTCAATTAATGTATTCTGATGATCAAACCGGTCTTGTAATTCCAGAGAATTATATGCTATTGCAAGCAATGCTATTTCAACGTAATTATGACGATGCGTTAAAACGTACAAAAAAATTGTTCAATATGGATGAAAAGAAAAAATTACTAGAAGAACATTTTTCAAAAAAAGATTAAATTATAACTTTTTCAATCCTGATTTTTTCAGGTTTGTTACTTAGAACCTTTTCTACAATAATACGAAGTTTACCTATAACAATTTTATCGCCTTCTTTTGGAATATCACGTAATCTCTCATGTAATAAGCCACTGAGTGAAGCGTAATCGTTACCCTGAGGAAGATCTGTTTTAAAAATTTCATTAATTTCATCAATTTCAATATCGCCATTAGTGATTATTACATCACTACCTTCTTTTTGAAAATTAGATTTTGCTACATCTGTTTCATCATGTATTTCACCAACAATTTCTTCTACCAGATCTTCTAATGTAACGCAACCCTCTACTCCACCAAATTCATCTAAAACAATTGCCATGTGAGCTTTTCTACCCTGCATTTCTTTTAATAGATCACTAACTTTTTTTTCTTGAGACACAAAAATAGGTTTTCTTGCGAGCTGTTGTAAATTAACCAACTTTTGATCCATTTCTAAATATTTCAAAATGTCTCTCACGTTAATAATTCCTGTAATTTCATCATGATTTTTTCCATATAGTGGTATTCTGGAAAATCCACTTTTGTTGATTAATGGTAATGCCTCAAAAAGTAGCATTTTTGAGTTAAGTGTAAACATTTTGATTCTTGGAGTCATGACTGAGCGAATTACAATATCATCAAAATTTAATGCGCCATGAACTAATTTACTTTCTTGTTTTTCAATTGCATTATCTTCAAGACCTTGTTCAATTACACCTTTAATTTCCTCTTCAGTTAATCTAGGTGGTTCTTGACTGCTACCAGTTAATTTTATTATTCCTTTTGTTATCTGTTCAAAAATCCATACAACTGGATAAAATGCATAACTAAATGCAAGTAACACCCTACTATATCTAAGTGCAATTTTTGCTGCGTTTGCATTACAATACGTTTTTGGAGTTATTTCACCAAAAACTAGGATTAAAAATGTCATTGCACCAATTACAATAGCCAAGCCATTATTTTCAAATATTTTTAGTGCAATGCTGGTTGCCAATGCAGTAGACGCAACATTAACCAAATTATTTCCAAGGTTAACACTCGCCATCATTCTACTAGGATTAGATTTTAGTTTATGAAGTGACTTAGCACCAGGTAATTTTTTGCTAAGCATTTGATTAACTTTTGAGCGTGTAACTCCAACTAATGCTACTTCTAAACCACTGAAAAAACCAGACAATGCGATTAAAACAGATAATGTTATTATTTCAAATGTTAATTCCATTTTAATTCCTACTAATCCTCATGGCAATAAAATACCCTGACATTAATTTAAAATCCACCACATTTGTTTGCATCATCAATTAACAGAAGCTTCTTTTAAGGTTTCACATTTACAACGTTAACTAGAAAAACTATTCATCGTTTTGGAGGCTTTGCGAACTGATTCGATGGTTCATTATGATAATTTATAGGCAATAATGGTTCTTTTTGTCTTCCAGTTAAAATACCAACAATTTCATCATCCTTTTTTATGATATTTTCGTTAAGCAATTTCTTTATACCGGCCGGAACTGCACCTGAAGCCATTTCACAGTCAAAACCATTTAATCCTACTACTGACATTCCATCTAACATTTCTTTATCGGTTATACTAATGACAATTCCATCTGTAAATTCTAACGCTCGTAATCCTTTCACTAAGTTAGATGGTTTACCAATTTGTATTGCAGTAGCCTTTGTTTTTGGTCGTATTCCATCTTTATTCATTTTAATATAATATCTATTAATTAATTCAGTATCAGGGTTTCCATCATTCCATCGTAATTCAGTATCCTCAAATTTTCCATTGTATAAAACATCTAAAGTATTAGCACCATCAGCATTAATAACAGCAATTCGTGGAATTTTTTTAATCCAACCCCACTCATATAATTCCATTAAACATTTTCCGCAACTTGATGTATTACCAAGTGCACCACCAGGATAAACTATCCAATCAGGAGTTTCCCAATCTAAGAATTCTAATGCACGATATGGAATGGCTTTTTGACCCTCAATTCTAAATGGATTAATTGAATTTACTGTATAACCTCCAGATTCTTTAGCATCAATTAATGATTTTGTAAACGCATCATCAAAATTTCCATGAACGTGTATTATTTGTGTACCAAATTGATATGCTTGACTAAGTTTACCTGGAGCAATTTCACCTTCTGGAATATATACATCACATTCCATATTTTCATTTGCCGCATACATCCCTGCTGAAGCTGATGTATTACCAGTTGATGCACAAATGATTTTTTTTGCGCCGACTAATTTTGCATGTGTAACAGCAGCAGACATGCCATTATCTTTAAATGAACCACTTGGATTGTAGCCTTCTGGTTGTAACATTAATTTTTCATTTTCAATTCCCACAAATTTTGCAACTTTTGACATATGATATGGTTTTGATTGTCTTCCTTCAGCACCATCAAGTGAAACTAAGTGTTGCGAGCACTGATTTAGATCTTCTGTATCTATCTCACAAAAATTTAATAGTTCACGAAATCGCCATACACCACTTTCGTTAAATATACTTCCCTGCGGGTCTCTTCTTTGATAAAACACTTCTTTGAGATTTTGTGAAGGAGTATCTTTGTATTTAACATCTAAAAGATTTCCACACGTACAATTAAATTCAATAATGGGAATCGGATACTCTTTTCCGCATTTCTTGTTAATACATTTTAAATATGATTTATCTTGCAACGCCACACTTGTGGTTGCCAGTAATTTAAAGATAAGAAATTTGGCAAAATTTTATTGTTATCTTGATTTAACATTCCTAAACTTTTTGAATGGTTATGTTAATTATCAATTGTTTTGGTAACTATTGATGAATATTTAAAAGGAATTTTAGCCCAAATTTTGGCTTCTTATAAAATATTAACTGAATTAAGTGATAACCCGGCTGATCTTGAAATAATTAAAAAAGAACTATCCAAAATTAGGGGACTTTTGCAAGTTATACATAGTAAATTAGATGGAAAAAAATATCAAACAGATCATTTAGTTGCTCTAAACAAATTAGCTACATACTATATTGATACATATGATTTTACAAGGGAGATTGAGATATTAGGACAAGTTTATTACAAGGATTCAGACAGACTAAAAAATTTGAGATTGTTGATTATAAATTCATTGAATGACAAAAAACTGATTGAAAAGCTTCAAACAATATTAATCAAGTTATAGTTTTTTGTTATGTTATTTTTCATTTATTTTAGAACCAGATCTTAGATGGAAATTACTGCAACACTTGCATTCTTTTTCAATACAATCTTTTTCATTAAAATGTCCACAAATTCCACATTCACAATGTGTACCCATACTTATATCACAACATTGTTAGATATAACTAAAACGTATTTTCATTAGTTATGTATAATGTTAAACATTGCTAATCAAGAATGAACTAAAATTCATTTTTTTGATTTTGTTTTTTTATTCTTTTTTTTGCTCTTTTTTGTAATTGGTTTATCTTTTAATTGTTTGTTCGTTTCTTCAGTTTTATCATCAACAGTTTTGATTACTTGTTGGATTAAATTATCTAAATGGTTATCACCAGGTTTTGGTTCAACTGCATTAGAAATTTCCTGTATAGTAGACGAAATTTCTGCACTAATTTGTTCAAAACTTTCAGGATCTTCATATGCAGCGTTATAAAGTGATTTTAGATTATTAACTTGATTTATGATCTGATCAGTAAGTGTAAGAAGAAACTTTTCTCCATTAATATCAATTTCTTTTGTTATCATTGCTAAGAATTTTCTTTAGCCTTCTTATACTTTTCTTGTAATAAATTAATTCAAAATTATATTAACAGATATTTCAAAACGCTATATAATCTAAAGCAACAGCATCACTAATTAACGAAGTATGTCTAGAGTTTGTTACATAACCATTTTTGATAACTTCTGTAGGGACCCAACGATTAGTAGATGTATAATGCCTTTTTTCAATTAGTTCTCTCTCAATAGATTCTATGTCAAATTCTCCCTCTTCGATTTGCTGAGTTTGTAAATGTTTTATTGTAACAATAATTTTATTTATTTTAATGCGGTCGCCAAATTTTGATGCTAATGGCGCAATTTCGTCAGATACTTCAAGTATCTTAATCTTCATTTCTTTATTCCCAAATGCGTTATGACTTACTAATATACGCTCATCAACAAATTCATCAAAGCTAGTTTTAGTTTCATGTGTAATTGTTGGTTTAAAATTTGTATTAGCAGATTTTTTCTTTTTGTTTAATTCTTCTTCATTAATGGTCTCTGACTCTGGAAATAATTCTCTTTTCATGCTTAGGTAATCCGATATAGATAAGCCAACTGCATCATATATTGTATAATTTGGATAATTACGGTTGAACCAATCTTTGTATTTTGGTTCCTTAAGATATCTTTTAAGATATTCATGTGGATCTTTCTTGGAATCCACAAAATTCAGAGTTTTCTTTACATTAACATCTACTTCTTCAACTATTTTAGGTTCTACCTCTTCAACAACACTTTGTTCTATTTCTTCTACAATCTCTGGTTCGTGCTTTGGTTTTTTATCTTTATTTTTTATTTTTCCAAAGTATCGTTTAAAATCCATAGAATATTCAGGAATTTATTACTAAAAAATGATTGGGAATTTTGTTTATTTATAAAATAATTGGTATTTTGACTTGAATGGCATTAAGAAATCTTTTAGTACTAGTTTTTTCTGCTTGCCATTTTTTAGTGCATATGTTTTTCCATCATAAGTACACACACAATCTATAACCTTCTTTTTTTTATCCCAAACTTTGTAGAATTCATGCAATTCTCGTTTTTCGTATTTGCCAGTACCTATTCTTTTTTTTGAGAGAAATTTAAAGGCCAAAATCACCTCACGTTTTTGATAAATCTGAAAATTATCAATCCAGTTTAGACATCTTTCTATTTGGTCAAATGGGACTTGTAAGGTTGTTCCGGTTCCAGATTTTGCTTCAATTGTAAAAATTGTACTTTCCACATTATTTACAGTTAAAACATCTGGTAAAGCAACACTTGGTGAGCCAAGTCTGAATGCCTTCCATGATTTAACAGAATTAAATCTCTTAACAAGAGTATCTTCCCAATTATATCCTCGCTGTCTTCTAGTTCGTGCAATTTTTTTATTGATTTTCTTTATTTTTTCATATTCATTTAGATCTTTAGAAATCAAGTTTTGATTTTTTCTGATTAAAATTGACACAATTTACCTTTATTTTGATAATATAGAATAGTTGGTAATTATATTATCAACCAATATGTTAATTGAAATTATGAATGACAAACGATTAATTCATGTGTGCCAATATAATTAATATGCCATGGAGCGATGGATTTTACTGTACATACTGTGGAAAAGATTTTGGTAATCAGCCAGGCAAACTAGCATTACATATTAGAGATTTTCATGAAAAAGCTCATCTAAAACGTAAATGATATTATAATTACTAATTTTCTAAATTAAAGAAAAAACTATTCTTGTCATTAAGCATGCATTTACTCAGTTTAACAGTTTGACCAGGTTTTGCCATATGAATTTCAGCATCCAATTTCCCCATAACTCGTATTTTATCTTCAAATTCTATAATACAAAAAACGTCATTTTCCTTTCTTGATAATTCAATTATCGTACCATTTTGGGAAACTTTCCTCCAATTAACATCCTTAAAGCAATTATCACAATAATCACTTGGTGGCCATACTATTCTATTACAGTAAGAACATTCACTAGTAACAAAATTTCCTGCTTTTAACTCAGTCTCAAACTTATTCATGATTCCAGAACCAAAACAGTGCTAGATGTAGCTGCAGCAGACATATTATGAACTAGACCACTTTTAGCATTTGAAATTTGTCTCTTTTTTGCCTTATTTTGTAATTGCTGTGTAATTTCTACTATCTGAGAAATACCTGTAGCACCCAAAGGATGTCCTGCTCCAATTAATCCTCCTCTTGGATTTATTTTTCTGTCTTCTGTATTGAAAAGATTTCTAACATATGATGCGCCGGTATTTTTTTCTGTTAAACTAAGATCTTCTACGGCCATTAATTCACAAACTGAAAAGGCGTCATGTATTTCAGCAACATCAATTTTTTTTGGAGTTGTTTTAGCCATTTTATACGCATCATTTGCAGCTATTATACTGCTGGATAATGTTGTTAACTCATTTTTTGTAAAACTTGCAGAATTTGTTTTTTGTCCAATACCTGAAATCCATATTGGTTCGTCAGTGAATTTTTTTGCCGTTTCCTCAGACGTTAAAAGAATTGATGAGCTGCCTGAACACGAATAGGAGCAATCTAGAATTCGTAAATCGTCAGTGACATTCTTTGAATTCATAATCTCAGAAATTGTATATGGTTTGTGTGAATATGCGTTCGGGTTATCCATTGCTTGTTTATGATTTTTAGCAGACACTATTGCTAGCTCCTCATCGGTTGTACTAAATTGTCTCTTGTGTGCCTTTGTAAACATTGATGCCCAGTAAATTGGATGATCAAATTCGCCCCTTGATTTGTCCCATTCTAAAATCTGTCCTGGATTGCCAATTTTATCTGCACCTGTAACTAAAACAGTGTCAGCCAATCCTGATGCAATATATGAAAACCCAGAAACTGCTGCGTTAGAACCAGAACTGCATAGATGTTCAACTGTATGAGAAATTTTTGGCTTGATGCCTGATAATTCAGACAAGCCGTCGATAAGATCTTGCGATAAATTTTTTGTGGTATCAAATACCTGCTTTGTGGATTCTAGTAATAATGATTCAATCGGTAATTCGTCCTTTGTAAATTTCGTATTTCCATATCCAACCACAGCAACTTTTTTCAATCACACCCCTCCGAAAATGTTGAAGTAACTAAATCAAATGAATCTTCCACGTTATCTGTTGGATTAAACTGTATGATCGGTAAGTCTATCCCTGTTTCACGGAATTGCTTTAATTGGATTCTGCATTCATCTGATGTTCCAGCAATACATAGTTCATTTAGCATTGATTCAGGCACAAATTCATGATTATTTTGCAAACCATTTTTTTCGTATTCCTCAAAGATGTTTTTTGTTTCATTTTCAAACCCGTTTGACGCCAAAAATTCCCGGTAAATTTTTCCAACAGAAACATAAAATGCCAACGTCTTTTTGGCACGAATCATGGCTTTTTCAGAGTCTTCATTAACACATGTGATGATTTGGAGTGACGCATCAATCTTTTTTTGGTTTTGCATACTTGCGAGCGTTGATTTAATCTCACTTTTTGGCCTAAGATAGAAAATAACACCGTCCGCAATTTTCCACGTAAGTTCTACCATTTTTTGGTTAACTGCTGCAAGATAAATTGGAATTGCATCTCTAGGAGGTTTGATAAGCAATGAAAAATTTTTCAATGAAAAAATTTCCCCAGAATAATTTACCGCTTTACCGCTAAGAATCAATCGTATAATTTCCACGCATTCGTTCATTCGTTTAAGTGGTCTTTCAAATTTATCTCCATGAAAATCTTCAACCAACGGTTGGCTGCTTGTCCCTAGTCCTAAAACTAAGCGTTTGTTTGAAATTGTATCAACAGTAGCAGCCCCCATCGCGATCAAGCTAGGACTTCGTGAATAGATGTTAATTATAGACGAACCAATTTTTGAAAATTTATTTTCTCTACTGACCAGGCTAAGCATCGAAAAATTTTCCATTCCCCATGTTTCTGGAATCCATACAGTATCAGGTTTGAATTCGTTTAACTTTTTTGAGCATGCTAAAACCTGTTCAACCGTTAAGAGTGAACCCAAACTATATGACAAACGCATTTTGATTCACCCTTTCAAAATAAATTTCATGTATTTTTTTTGAATCATTTCCTTTGAGCATGTCTCAACATCCTTATGAGAATCAATAGAGCGCCATAAAACATTCTTAAATTTTACCGTGTTCAATGAGTTTTTTTTGGCTAGTTTTGGGAAAACTATACCTTCTATACTACCCTTTGCTGGTAAAATTTTTATAATATCTGTGCTTAGGTGATAAATTCCCCCATTCATCCATATATTTTTGACATCAGTTTTTTCGTTGAACTGAATGATTTTATTATTTTTAATCTTCATTGTTCCATAATTTGTTCTCAATTCAATTGCGGCTATACAATTTGGTTTAGCCATCATTTTTTTCAAATTGATGTTTGTGATTATGTCACCGTTTAATACAATAAATGAATCATCAACAATATTTTTAATTGCTTTTTTAATTGCGCCTGCAGTGCCAAGTGGTGTTGTCTCTATCGAATATTCTATATTGCAACCAAAGTTATTTTTTTTACTAATGTAATTCTCAATCTTTTTTCCCTTATAACCACTGCAAATGATAATATCCTTGATTCCAAATTTTTTCAGATAATTGATCTTCCATTCGATTAACGGTTTGTTATTGATTCTAATCAACGGTTTTGGGATAGTATCTGTGACTGGACGCAGTCTCTTGCCACGCCCGCCTGATAGTATCATGGCCTTCATAAAAAAAGTGAACATTAAACTGGATTAAAAGGCTTAATCTTAACTTGTAAGCTTAGTTATTTTATTTTTTCAAAAGCATGTAGATAGCTGTTTGAGTTTGTTTTGAGTGAATCTTTTATGTAAGATTCTGAAAAACCATGTACTTTTTTGATATGTTCTATAATGTCGCTACAAGGTTTTTGACAAGTTTTACACATGTATTTCATAAAAAAAGAAAAGGTCAGGAAGTACAAAAGTCAGCTAGTTCACGAATCAGACTTTGATGAAAACGATTGAATGAGAACGTACCAAGTTCTCACCCAATCTTGTGGTTTGGTACAATATTAACTCAAAAATCTAACAATAAAAATTATTAAGATAAGGTTTCTTTGATTTTTTCCTTATCAGTTAGTGTCATTTTTCTAAGATTTTTTTGATTTCTTCCAGAAGTTCTTTCATATGTTTAAACCTAGAAGCCTCAGCATATTGCATACTATCAAAAAATTCTTTGTGCTCATCTTCGTAATCCTTAATCTTTATTTCTAGTATTCCTAAAACTTCTTTGATTTTTTCCTTATCGTTCACAATGTTCTTTTTGTTTGAAAAATCAAATCCAGGTGAAAAAAGACTGTGTTCTTCAGAAATTTTCGTGAAAAACTGGAATAATTCTTTTTTATATTTTTTCATAATCAATTCATCAAAATGATAATAATCTAAATCATCCATTATACATTCAACAAAATTTTCTATAACTTTTTTTTCCTGATTTGGTTTTAACTTATCGTTCATAGCATTCTAAGATAATACTAATTGATTAGATTTTAGGAGTGGTAATTTATCCGCTAGTTAGCCTTAGAATTGCTTGGGCAATGTCGCCCTTGGTCTCAGCCAAAGCATCCTTAGCTTTCTCCTCATCACAATTTGCCTGCTGACATACTAACATTATATCGTCTTCTGAAAATATTTGTACCTCAAGTTCCTTTTCCTCAAAACTCTCCGCAATTACCTGAAAGATTGAATTTTCTTTTGACTTCATTTCAGTGACAGATGGTTTTGAAATGATTATCTCTTTTTTATCAGTCTTAATGATAACTTCCTGCACATTTGGGATCTCTTCCATGTCAAGACCCATCTTATCCATCATTCTTCGCATTTGGCGGTTACCTCCACGCATCATGTTCATCATCCCTCTGGCTGGTTTTTTAAACTATCTCTGACTTTTACTGCCACTCCGATTCTTTGTTCCTTCATCATCTCTGAAGACAGGATAGCCTTCCCTACTGCGATAACTTTATTCTTGTATAGAACTGGAACTTCACTTTGGATTCTGATATTTTTACCACACCAGACAACATGACCACAAAATACTGACCTTCCATCTTCTACAAACGGTTTTGAATCTTTGTCAATCTCAAGACAGTTTTCCTTGAATTTTTTACTCTTCATAAGAATCTGAGCAAAATGTGGTGTTATTGCCAGACCACCATCAATTCGCAATGTGCAAAGAAGCTTCTGGTTATGATATACCTCACGAATTCGCCCAGTCCTCTTTGAAAAGAAAAACTCTATCTGTTTAGGCAAATGTCTAGACACGCCTACGCCAAATAGGGCATCAATAGTATGTTTTAGTTTTAAAATAGGATCCATTCAAATGATATGCCTAGATATCTAAATATTAGTTTAAATTCTGTATAGAAGTGAAATAATCTATATAGAACAAAAATATGACTATAGTATTGACATCTGGTGATGAAACTAGGAAGATCCAATTTACGGGCAAATCTACTTACATAATTTCTCTACCCAAACAATGGATTACTGAACTAGGTCTAAAACAGGGAGATCGGGTTTCAGTCGATCGAAAAGGAGTTTCCAGTTTGCAGATCATGCCATGGAACACTAGAAGAAAAGACCAGTCTGAAACAGCCACGATGGAAATTGAACCGAAAGAAGAAACATCATCTGTAGTAAGAAAACTAATTTCACTGTACTTTCTTCACTTTAAGACGATCAACATCAAGCCTAGAATAGGACGAATTACACCGTCACAAAGAATTGGAATTCGAAATGGTGTTAAGAAAATTTTAATGGGTTCAGAAATAACTGCCGATTCATCAGACGGTATAACCATTCAAATTCTAATTAATTTGGTTGAGCTCTCAGTTGATGCTGCTTTCAAAAGAATGATGTCACTTGCAAAATCAATGCTAGACGATGCATTACTTGCAATAAAAGAAGGAAATGGAGAACTTGCAAAAGAAGTTATCAACAGTGACGATGATGTGGATAGATTTGGATTTTACATAACTAGACAACTTGCAATTGCGATTGAGAATGAACATATGTTAAAGGAAATGGGATTTGATAATGCTCGTGATTGTCTTGGTTACAGAGTTGTTGTCAAAAACGTTGAAAGATTAGGAGATCACGCAGTAGGATTATCACAAGATGTTTTAGATTATAAAATGCCCATCCAAGGCAAGAATTTTGATAGAATACAGGAAATGAGCAATTTTGCAATTTCAGTAATGGATGAAGCATGCCTGGCCTTATTCAAAAAAGACTACGAACAGGCAGAAAAATCAATAGAAAGTGCAAATGATATACAAAAATATGAAAAAAGGATCTCAGACAGTCTAAAAACAAACAAAAATGAAGAGGAGGTTTTTAGAATTAGAAGGATAGTTGAAAATGTAAAAAGAGTTGCAGAATATGCAAGCGATATTGGTGAGATTGTTTTAAATATGAACATAGAAAAAATTCTCAAAAAACCAACGATGTAGAGTTTTTGTGATGAATTCAGCTGTTTTAATTACATATGACCAAGATGATATGATTGATGAGGCAGTCGCCCTTTGTGAGTCGGCTGGCTATAAAGTAAAGCATGTCATAAAACAAAACTTCCTGCAGAAGCCAAAATATGGCTTGAGTGGTGGTAAAATTGAAGATCTTAAAGAAATCATATCTACGGTAAAACCAGATGTAGTAGTTTTTGATGAGATATTAAAGCCAAGCCAGAACTATAATCTGGCTTCCGAGATTAAAATGGAAATATTGGATAGACAAGCTTTGATTTTACAAATATTTGAGAAAAGATCTTCCAGTACTGAATCCAAGCTTCAAGTTAAACTGGCGCAGGCACGCTATGATATGTCGAGAGCTAAAGAAAAAGTAAGACTTTCAAAAAAAGGTGAACAGCCAGGATTTATGGGTCTTGGAACATTTGAAGTTGATGTATACTATAACGAAATCAAAAAAAGAATGATTAACATCAAATCAAAGCTGGTAAAGTCAGGAAAACAACGTAAACTTCATAGACAAGCAAGAAAACGGCTTGGTTTCAAGACAATTTCACTTGCAGGATATACTTCAGCAGGTAAAACTACATTGTTTAATGCACTAACAGGAGAACAACGTGAAGAAAATGATGAGCTGTTCACTACTCTTTCAACTACTGTCCGGAGAGTAATGATAAATCAAGAAGTTGCATTGATTTCAGATACTATAGGGTTTATCAGTAAGCTTCCGGCATACATGATTGAAGCTTTCAAATCAACGTTAGAAGAACTGTTGTATACGGATGTTGTAATAGTTGTTATTGATGCGAGTGATAATCTATATGAATTACAAAAAAAATTCAAAAGTTGCCACACAACCCTAAATGAAATTGGTGTAGAATCAAACAAGTTGGTTTTCGCTTTAAATAAATCAGAATTGTTAGATGCCGATAGAATTTTAGACATAGTAGATTGGCTAGAATTGAAGGAAAATAAAAAATGGATTGATATTTCTGCAGTTACAGGAAAAAATGTGGACAAACTTAAAAAAATAATTGATAATATTTTTCAAAATTACATATCAGAGAATAGTGATAAAGTTGGAGTAAACACGTATGGAAATTGAAGTTCTAAGGATTGGTCAACGGGTTGTTAGAGATGATAGAGTTACTACTCATGTGGCTCTAGTTGCAAGATCATTTGGCGCACAAAAAATCTATATGAATGAGGTAAATCCTGAGATAAAGTATACTATTTCTAGCATTAACAAAACATGGGGTGGTAATTTTAAAATTGAAATTATTTCAGAATGGAAAAAAATCATTAAGGAAAAAAAAAATGCTGCGGTGAAAATTGTTCACCTTACAATGTATGGTCAGAATATTAATAATGTTGAAACGAAAATACGAAATGAAGACAAAATTTTGATTGTTGTTGGAGCTGAGAAAGTTCCAAGAGAGATCTACGAATTGGCAGATTATAATGTGGCAGTAGGTAACCAGCCACATTCAGAAGTAAGTGCCTTGGGCGTACTATTAGATCGTATTCAACAGGGAAAACAGTTTGAATTCAAGTTTGAGAATCCGGAGAGGGTGATAATTCCCCAAGAACAAGGCAAAGATGTTATGGTGAATAAAACAACTGATTAATAACGGAAAATGAGGATTATCGCTGTTGATTGACAAATACGAAGATCCATTTGTGAAAATTTCGTATATGCTTGGTGGTGATGAATACCTCAAGGTTGCAAGGTCACTCTTAAAATCACAGGATGCAACAGATGAAGAGATTGCAAGTTCAACTGGTTTAAGAATCAATATGGTTCGAAAAGTACTCTATGATCTTTTTGGCAAAGCTCTCATTACTGGAGTTAGAGTGAAAGATGAGAGAAAAGGTTGGTTTGTCTACCGTTGGCGTTCTAGAAGAGATGAGGTTGAAAGATTTATCGAGAATCAGAAAAAAAAGATTGGTGAGAGACTTCAACAGAGATTAGATTATGAAAACTCATCACAGTTTTATCATTGTGGAAACGATGATTGCGCGAGAGTAACATTTGAAGATGCTCTTGAAGAATTTTTTAAATGTCCATCATGTGGTGGGATTTTAAATCTCAAGAAAAATGAGAAGTCTCAAAAGGCATTTGCTAAACAAATTGATAAGATAAGAAAAGAAATGCAAAGTTAATTCTCATAGTGTAGTATAACTTCATTTTTCATTTTTGAAACACTTTTTAATTTTAGCCTTATTGATTTCGCAATAGTTGAAAATCCATCGCCGTCTACTAATGTTGTGGCAGTCATACCTCCTACAAGATAAGGTGTGATTGTAATTATGGCTTCATCTACTAGGTTTTCTTTCACAAATGCCCAGTTTGCTGTCCCACCTCCCTCAACTAGAATATTTTTTATGCCTTTTTTCTTGAGAATTCCAAGTAACTTTTTTATGCTTACTGTATCATTTCCACAAACTATAACCTGAACAGGAAATTTTTCTAGTTTCTGCAAGTTTTTTTTCTGTGCTTTTTTTGACACCGCAATAATTGTGGGAATTTTTGAACATGTTTTTAAAATTCTTGAACTCGAACGGATTGTAGCATTTGAATCAAGAATTATACGTATTGGATTTTTTTTCTTAATATTATGCACAGATAAAAGTGGATCATCAATTTTAACAGTATTTTTTCCAATAAGAATTGCATCAACTTTACTTCTAAGTTTATGAACCCTAATTTTGTCTTTTTTTGAAGAAAGTTTTGAATCGCCACTTCGTGTTGCTAACTTTCCATCTAAAGTGATCGCAGCGCTGAATATTACACGTGGCCTAAAGCTTTCCATGAACTATCTTACCTCCAATCATTACAGCCTTGATCGAGTTTTCATTTGCTCTGTGGACAATAGATGCATATGGGTTTTGCAGGGGATCAAGATCCAAGTTGTTCTTTTTAATAAAAACAGCATCTGCCAAGTATCCTTCTTTGATACATCCAATTTTTTTGCCTAGCAATTTCCCTGCATTAATGGTTACCATCTTCAGAATTTTTTTTGGTTCAACACGTTTTTTGTAAATACCCATCGTTACTTTCCATAAAAAGTCCATCTCTCTAAACAAGTCAGGTGAATTAATCATCAAGTTATCAGTTCCAATTGCTACATTACAATTCATTTTCATCATTTGTTCTATATCTGGAATTCCTTCCGCTAAAGATGCGTTTGCGCGAGGACAAACAACTATGCCACTTATTTTTTTAGATACCAGCCTCAGATCACTTTTTGAGGCATATGTCATATGCACAAGAAAATTTGGTTTTAACAACAGGCAACGTTGTGGCTCTGTTTTTCTTGTAGTCTGTTTTGATTTCAAATAACTTTGCTTTGTTTCTGCGCAATGAATTGCACGAATCTTTTTTGTTTTTGATAATTGTTTGAGAGCAGAATCACTATTTTCATTTGAGCCACTAATTCCTATTCCATCACAATTTGTTAACAATGGTTCTAGTTGGTTTAGGTATGATTTCGGGATCGGCGTGTTTTTTTTGATCTGATTTTTTGACTGATAAAATTCTAATCTACCTAATATGATGGCACGAATTGGAATGTTTGATAACACTTTCTGAATAAGCAAAACTCCATCCAAACCGCCCTCTCTAAAATCAACAAATGTTGTTGTTCCCTTTTTTAGCATAGATTTTACAGTTTTTCTCATAAAGTAAGCCAATTTTTTTGGCTCTGTTTCTCTGAGAATTTTTTGCTTAATCCCAAAAATAGGATTGATTTTAGAATCAGGATCCTTATCCAGAGCTACATCTTTTGCAATTGAATCACCAATGTGTGTATGTGAATTAATTAAGCCTGGAATTAGTAGAAGACCGTCACAGTTTACAACTTTGTTTTTAGCAGGTTTAATTTTTGAAGCGATTTTTTGAAATGTGTTACCGTTGATTCGTACGCTTGTTTTTTCTATAAATTTTAAATCATTTCCATAAAGTATGCTGATATTTTTTAATATCATGTGAGCTCGTAAATTTCTGGTTTTTCTTTTCCTGAATCACGAATCTCTCTAATTGTATCAAGTGATCTTGTTGCAAGTTTTACTGCACTTCTGGCAGTTTTTCCTGTTCCTACTCCACAATTTAGATCGATTCTAAATTCATTTTTAATTATATCAATAAATTCTTCTGCACTTTCCTTATAGTTCGAGTTTGCAACCACTATGAAATTGTCACCCCCCATGAAAAATGAAAGTGATTTCTTAGCTAAGAAAAACTCGGACATTTTTGCGTATAGTTTGAACATCAGTGAAGAAATTTCATATGGTGATATTGTTTTTCTTCTAGAAGTTAGATTATCAACATCTAGGTGCATAATTGTAACTTTTGACTCTACTTTTCCATCTATGAATCCAAAAATATTATGCTCTTCATTTAGTTTTATTTCAGATTTTTTTCCATCATATGCACTAAGATTGGCTTCAAATGGTGAATCTCCATAACCTATTGACATTGATAACTTCAAATCAAAAGATGATTCAAGTTTCTTTTGGATTTCTATATGATCTTCAAGTGTAATGCCATTTGTAATTGCAAAAAATTCGTCTGATCTGTTTGAAAAAGCCAGTCCATTTTTTTGAGAAAATAATTTCTGTATCTGAAGGTATAACGATGCTTGAAGCATCTGTATTTCATGTTCTCGATCACTTCCTAATGTCAGAGTCCAAGGTCCATACCCCGTAATCTTGATAATTGTAATCTGAATCATTATTTTATCTTCTTCAATTCTTTTGCCGTATTGAAAATAGCATCAACTGCCCTTTCTGATACTGGTCGAATTCTTGCAAATGCTTGCCTTTCAGACATTCCTGGGCCTGAAATTCCTAACGAGACTGGTTTTTGATACTTAATTGATAACTTGGAAATTCTTGCTGCAACAACATTTGCAATTAATTCATCATGTTTGGTTTGCCCCTTGATAATGGCACCTAATGTAACAACCGCATCAATGTCTTTTTTTTGTAGCAAAGTATCAATAACTAAAGGCATATCAAAAACGCCAGGAACATTACACTCGTATTTTACATTTAGTTTCAATTCTCTAGCCTTTTCAAGTGCAACTTTATGCATTCTAGACGTCACTTTGTTATTAAATTCCGAAACTACTATTGCAATATTCAAAATTAACGCACCCTTGAAAACTCGTAGAGTTCTTTGCCATCAATAAAAGGAATGGCATTTTCTTTGGCATACTTTTTTGCTTTTTCAACAGACAGTGCAGCATAAGTTTCTGCATCCATCATTTCACAGATGGCAGAAACTGGGTGTAACTTTGCCAGCTTTGTTAGGTAAATTGACATCTCCGTATGACCCTTTCTGGAAGAAAGAAGACCATCTGAAGCAAGCAGTAATGGAACATGACCCGGTGTCTTAAATGAAGAAACAAACTGTTTTTTTGGGTTATCTGAATTGTATAGGTTTGCCATTTCTTTTATGGTTAAAGCTCTATCACTGTCAGTAATTCCAGTGTATGTACGTTTGTGGTTCACAGATATTGAAAAAGTTGGATGATCTCCATATGGTGCCATTCCCATTACCATATTTTTGGAATCTGAATCAAGATCATTAGAATTTGCAAGTATGTTATGCATGTATTCTAGATCTAATTTTTTTGCTAAACCATTTGAAATTGCAAGACAAAGCAAGCCACCTGCATGTTGTCTCATTCTTGCCACGTGTTCCGGTGTGCAAAATTCAGCTGCAACCATCATGTCAACTTCGCTTTCTCGCCCATCTGAATCGTAAACCATAACAAATTCACCTTGTTTTAGAGAAGCAATTGCCGTATCGAATGTCATTACTAAAAATTGATTTTGAAGATATTATAAAACTTACTAAAAATGTGGTAATTACTAATTTTATGGTAATAGATTAGCCTTATTTTTTAATGTATTTTCCTAGAATGTCAGTCTCAATGTTGAGTTTGTCTCCAACATTTTTTGATTTAAAGTTCGTAACTTTGATTGTTTGAGGGATGAGACAAACAGATGCAACATCTTTTTTTGCATCAACTACCGTCAAACTAATTCCATCAAGTGCAATTGAACCTTTTTTGACAACATACTTTGTTAGTTTTTTTGGAATCTTAAACCAAAACTTTACTTCCTTTGGTTTTTTTTCAATCTTTGTTATTGTTGCTACTCCATCTATGTGTCCTAAAACAAAGTGACCTTCTAACCTGTCGCCAACTTTTAAGCTACGTTCAATGTTAACAGTGCTTCCTGCCTTTACATTTCCTAAATCAGTTTTTTTTGTTGTTTCATCAATCATTTCAAAGATACATTTGTTCCTTGAAATTTTTGTGGCGCTGAGGCAAACTCCGTTTATAGCAACGCTTTGACCAATCTTCAAACCTCTTGCATACTTACCAAGATCAACAGTCATTTGTATGGCACTTCTGCTCTTTGGTTTTGGATTAAGTTTTGTAACTTTTCCAGTCCCAACAATTATGCCAGTAAACATTATTTTATTGATTTGATGAGATCATTATAAATCAAATTTCCAAAAGTGCCTTTGCGCGCTTATAGTGAACTTCATCTATCATTTTTCCTTCAACAACTGTTGCGCCTTTTCCTTTTTTTGTTGATTTTTCATAGACACTACAAACTTTTTTGGCCCATACAATTTCAGGCCTACTAGGATGAAAAATTTTATGAACAGTTTTGATTTGATCTGGGTGAATCACACTCTTCCCAGCATAGCCTAAACTTCTACCAACCTGGCAATCTTTAGTAAAGCCGCTCTTATCTTTCAGATCCTGCCATATTCCATCTATTGCAGCAACTCCCGCTGCAGTTGCTGCTACTGGAACCTTGTATCGAGAATATTTTGCACCGGGTGGGTTTCCCTTAGTGTATTCTATTCCCATATCATTCAATAAATCAAATATGCCAAATACCAAAGCGTCAATACGTTTGCTTGATGAGGCTATCTCATAACAATTCACAACTCCAAGTGCAGATTCTATTGAAGGCATCAAACGAATTCCCTTGATCTTTCTTTTTTTCTCTAGAGATGAGATTGTTTTTTCAATTTTCTTGAGTTCCTTTGCTGAATTTACCTTAGGAATTACAATTCCATCTATTCCCTTCTGTACAATCTCCTTAAGATCTGCTTCAACCATGCCTGATTCTGGTGAGTTTGTTCTAACAAAAACATCTGGAGAATACTTTTTTCTTTGTTTGAGTGTGTTTTTTATCAAGACTCTTGCTTTTTTCTTCTCTTTGTCTGGTACAGAATCTTCAAGATCAAAACAAACAATGTCAGCAGGAAGTGACTTCGCCTTTTCTAAAAATCTTGGATTATTACCAGGAACAAAAACTAAACTACGAAATAGGTTTGACATTAAGTGATTAAGCGCCTTCTGGCTTGATTAAGATTTTGCCAAAGAACTTTCCTTGGAGCATTTTTGTATGTGCCTCTGCTGCTTGCTCGAAAGAATAAATTGAATCAATTGCTGCTTTGATTTTTCCCTGACCCATCCAGTACAATCCTTGTTCCATCTCTGCTTTTGTTCCTTGAGTTGAGCCTAAGACATTGATTCCTTTAAAGAATATGTGTCTTAGATCAATTTGTGCGTCATAACCAGTAGTGGCTCCACATGAAACTAGAGTTCCACCATATTTGAGAAGTGTAAGTTGTTTGTTGAAATGAGTTTGGCCAATGTGGTCAAATGTCAAATCAATACCAGGTTGGACACCAGTTGATTTTGCAATTTCTTTCGTAATTGCTCTTACTTCTTTGTGCCAATCATCCTTTCTGTGATCAACTGCATAATCTGCACCCAATTCTTTACATTTTTCTAGTTTATCTGGACTAGCTGTTGCAATAACTTTACAATTATACAATTTAGCAATTTGAATTCCAAAGCTTCCGACTCCAGAACCACCACCCATGATAAGAACAGTTTGTCCGGGAGTAATCTTTGCTCGTCCAACAAGCATATGCCAAGATGTAAGAATTGTCATTGATGCAGCTGCTGCTTCATCATAAGAAACTCCCTCAGGAATTTTTGAAACATTAACTTCCGGTAGATGTGTAATTTCTGAAAAAGCACCCCAGTTAGGACCAGTTTGGAATCCCCAAACTAGTCTTTTTGCACAATCAAATTCTCTACCAGAGGTACACATTCCACAAACTCTACATGCTAAGTTTGAATGTGAAACAACTCTGTCGCCTACTTTGAAACCTTTTACATCCTCACCTACTGCAATAACATCTCCTGCAACATCGGATCCTGAAACATGTGGTAGAGGGACCGGAATTGGAACGCCTCTCATTCCCCAGATATCATTATAGTTAAGAGCAGATGCTTTATTTGTAAAAATTACCTCATCTTGTTTTGGTTTTGGTTCATCAATATCCTCAACTTTTAGAATTTTAGCATAATCGTCATCAGGTGCATATTCACGGTATACAACAGCCTTCATGAATATTCTCGCCTTCTTACCCTTAATTATATTTTCTTGAGATCAGACTCTATTGAACTTGAAATCTCGTTTTGGTTGTTGGGCTGATAATAATATCTGTTTTAGCTGATCGTCAGATATCTGCCCAGAAATTTTTCCTTGCACGTTTAGGTTAAGAATATAATTTTCTACCAAGTCAGCCAGGTCTGGTTTTACCATTCTTACATTGTTTAAACGAAGTCTGGCATCTGATGATAATACTTGCTTTAACATCATTTCTTTTTGTGCTTTTAATTGACTGTCTTTTTCCTGAGAAGTATTATTCTCATCATCCTGATTTGGATAGCTCATGATATCACTATCTGTAAATGCTCAAACGTGGTTCTTCTGTGATCATTTCTTTTAGTATTTCAGTGGCTAATACATCTAATTTTTTCGTACCTTGTTTTGTTAACATTCGACCCTTTTTCTCAATTTTTGTAACCAAACCAAGTTTTTCTAACCCATGAATTGCATTTCTTATAATTGCGCCACTGGCATCTTTGTGGTGAGCAGCACCATAACCAACTGGTCTGCCACCACCATACACGGAACGTAATTCGTTAACTGAGATTGGACCGTGAAGGTAAATTTTTCTCAAGATTGAGGCACACCTTACATGCCACCATCCTGAATTTTGTGGAGGTTTGTCTGCATGTGTACCAGTCTTTACAAATGGCGCCCAGTCTGGAGCAGGAATGTCTTCATTTTTTAAAATTTCAGAGAGTCTGTTGATTAAGATATCAGCTGGTACATCATAGACTTTAGCCATTGATGTCAAACTTGTAAATCGTCTTATAAATCATTGAGCTATCACTTTGCGATATGTATGTTCACAAAAGTTGCATGTTATTCGAATTGCCTTGAGAGGAGTTCGCCCAAGTCTTATTCTTGAATTAATTCCTGGTGCAATAAAATTTTTACATTGTTTACAAAAATTTATTCTTAATTCATAAGGCATCTTTATTCTATGATGAGTGCTTATTCTTCTCGCTAAGCTGGCCTGCTTTTGAGCTAAATCAGGATTTAATCTAGCGTTTGATATTGCGCTGTTAATCAATACATGCATCCTTTCAAGTGCAATTTTTCTTTTTGCGTGCTTCATAATTTTACATGGGTTATGCCCCTAAAAAATTGGATCGAATTGAATTAAAAAGATGCGGTCAGCGGGATTCGAACCCGCGTCACAGGGTTGGAAACCCCGAATACTAACCAGGCTATACTATGACCGCATAGGTTGCAAATTTTTTTGCTTACATAAAAATTGTTTTTTACGTTTTATCCTGACGTACAGCCACTATACCCACAGTCTATGCAGAGGCTACATCCTTCAGCAAAAATAAGCTTGTTTTTGCATGTGGGGCACAAAGTTTCTTCCTTTTCTACTTCCACAGTAGTTTGTGTTATCTTATGCGAATCTTCCAGCTTGATAGCTGCTAGTGCATTATTAATTTGAGATTTGATGTACTCGTTTTTAATATGACTTGAGATATAACTTACAACATAATCACTTGGTTTTACCTCAAATCTCTTTACTGAGTTTTCACCTGTCATGTGCAAGACTTGTTTGTGTCTCGAACCATCTCTATAAACTGTTATTCCTTTTAATCCCATCTCATGTGCCAAAAGATACGAAGCCTTAACATCCTCAACAGATACATCGTTGGGCATGTTAATTGTCTTGGCAATTGCATTTGAAATCCAATCCTGCCATACAGATTGTGCCAAAAGATGATCAGACCAGTGTATGTCCATTGCAGTGACAAATATGTTTTGAATCCAATCCGGAATTTCAGGTATTCCTTTAGCAGAACCATAGTTATCTGCTACCTTTGCAAGTAGTTCGTCACTATACAGATTGTTTTCTTTTAAGACCTGTTCAAATATTTTGTTGGTGTAAAAGAATCTGCCTACTGTAACTCTCTTTTCAAAAACTAGTGCAAAGTTTGGTTCCATTCCATTAGAACAGTCAGCTAGCATAGATAGTGTACCAGTAGGGGCTACTGTCGTAGTCAGTACATTCCTAATTCCATACTTTTGGATCTTTTCAATAAGAGCATCCCAATCATAATATTGTTCTTCCTTTGGTTTTTCATAATATCCTGAAACTGGAATCTTCCCCTCTGGATATTCTGTTTTAGAACATAGTGGGAACTCGCCCCTGCTCTTTGCAAGTGCAACACTTTCTTCCATAGAATAATACGTTAATGCCTCAGCCAGTTTTAATTGGAAATCATAGCCTTCCTTTGAGTTGTATGGAATTCGCAGTTTGTATAATAGATCCGCTACTCCCATGACACCTAGTCCTATCCTGCGAGACTCCTTTGATGCAACATCTATTTCTGGCACAGGATATAGATTTACATCTATAATGTTGTCCAAGTATCTTGTGGTTTTTATAATAATTTCTTCATATCTTTGCCAGTCAAACTCATACTGACCATCGGCCATCCTTTTTACAAGATTTGCCAAATTGATTGAGCCCAAGTTACAAGATTCGTATGGGTAAAGGCTTTGCTCACCACATGGATTAGTTGCGCGGAGTGGACCACCACGTGCTTTGGCAAACACATTGTATTTGTTAATGTTATCAAAGAAGATTAATCCCGGTTCTGCACTCTTCCAAGCTGATTGAGCTATCAAATCAATCAAGTGATGTGCATTTATTTCCCCAGCTGATGAGTTATCTTTTGGAGAACGTAGTGTATATTTTCCATCCCCAGAATTTACAAGTACGTCCCAAAAGTCCTTCCAGACACCAACACTAACATTGAAGTTTTCTAAGACTCCAGGCTCCGTCTTGTTTGTAATGAATTTCTCTATATCTGGATGCCAAACTTCCATAATTCCCATATTTGCGCCACGTCTTTTGCCACCCTGTTTCACTACTTCAGTCACAGTATTGATTATATTCATAAAAGATACTGGCCCTGATGCTACTCCAGAAGTAGAGGCTACAATCTCTCCCTCATCACGCAGATCAGAATAGTTGATTCCTACACCTCCACCAGACTTGAAAATCAAGGCAGCGTCAGAGGTTGTTTTCATTATTGATTGCATATCATCAGGCATCCCTAAAACAAAGCAGGCAGAAAGTTGACCCAAACGCCCACCTGCATTCATCATGGTGGGTGAATTTGGCAAAAAGTCTTGAGATATCATTAATTCATAGTATTCTGAGATCCTGTCGGCATATGCATCAAATTTTTTGGAAGCAAGCATGGTTAAGAGTTCCTTGAATGACACTTTCATCATTCCTTGCTTTGCCAGCTCAACATAGCAGTTTATGAGACATCTAAAGTGCCATTTGTTGAGATAATAGCTGCCTATCTTGAATTTGTAGGAAAAACCATCCAGTTTTTTGAGATATTCTGCTGCTTCCTCTATATTTTGTGACATACCACCATCTTTGGTGAAAAGATAATTGTCTCTTATTAGGTCAGAAATGCTAACTAGGACGGCAACCCTTTCAAATAATTCGGATGGCTTTTCAATGATTTCGTTCTTGTTATCACGGAAAAGATAACGGGAAGCCAGAACCCTTAAACAATTAATATCAAAAGATTTTCCTACCGAATCTAGCTTTTTAGTATTTAAGACCTTCATCTTTTCTTCTCTAATCTTTCTGCGTTCATGACGATAGAGGATATAGCTCTTGGCAATATCGCTATGACCTTGATCGATAAGAGTTGATTCGACTAAATCCTGAATGGATTCAACGCTTGGTGGATTATTTACTGAAAATCCATGCTCAGTTAATTTTATTAAAACGGCATCGGAGAGTTTGATCGCAAGTTCCTTATCCGGCTTGTTTGATGCTGAAAAAGCTCTGTATATAGCATTTAATATTTTGTCTCTGTTAAAGTCTGAAACTGATCCATCTCTCTTCCTAACTTGAGAAATAGAATGCTCTATCTGCGATTTACTGTCTACCAATATGTCTCCCCATCAAATTGGAGGGCTGTTGAGAATATAACTTCTCTGCAAAAGAGTTTTTGATCTAAGATCTAATTTAGCTCAATTTTTCTAACCATATTTCAAAAACTTGACAATTATTGGAATCGGTTTGTTTGATAAGAAAACCAGATAATCTATATAATATATGTAGACTTACAGGCAGGACATTTGTCTCCAAGTTTTTCATCTTTGAATCCACAGTTTCCACAGATTGGTGCTTGCATAACAGGCTTGAATGAGCTGGTGATGCTAGCTCCTTTCTCAATGACCTTTTTGATATCACCCGCCTTAGTGCCTTTTGGTATCGTAATCTGTATCAAAAAACTACCATTGAGAATTTTACCAATCTTGTTACATTCTGTGATCTCTGCACTTTTTCCAGTGAGACTTGATAGCTTATCAATGTCAAATACAATTCCCTGTGAATAAGTTTCAGTGTCAGTGATTTGTTGGACAGAACCTTTTCCGTACTTTCTACCATCTAGCGCAATAAATCTTTCAGATCCATCACTCTCAGTCATACATACGATAACATTAATTCCAAGATCCTTATCTTTCTTTGATGCAATATCTACAGCGGTTTCAATTACCTTGTGTAGGATCTCTTGTCCCTTTTTGTCATCTTTGAATCCCAATATACCATAAACTGCATTCTGTAAACCTACTAGGTTGATCACCAAAGAGACTGTGCTACGCTGCATGTACTGTGTGTTAGCAGCAAGGATTGGATTAACCCCCAGCCTGATAAGATTGGAGATGCTTTTCTTGCGTAAAGCCATAGAATCTAAAGCAGGTTTCATTAACAATGCAAGTCTTGCTCGAAAATAAGTTTCGTCTTTGTTTGATTCAAATGCCAGACGGGGCAGATTGATAGACAATGAACCCAAATGTAATACAGTAGAAGTTGAATTTTTTGGACAGGTGATCCCTTTCTGGGAGGTTTTATGTTTCGCAAACATTACTTTGCCTCCAAGAGTAATAATTTTAGATAATATCTCTGACACATCTGTTATCCTTCCCTTCTCATAATCAATAACAAGTCCTATCCTTGGAATTGGTGTAAGCTTTGCATATGTTTTGTAGGCAGAAAGCACAGTTTTTACAATTTTTTGCTCTGTTCCCAGTGGGATCCTAAATGAGACCACTGTTGACATATTGTTATAGCCTACAACTATAGAAGATGTTGTAAAGGAATCAACAAGTTTACGTTCAAGTTCAGATAAATCTTTTGAATATCTTGAGAGTAATGGTATCAGATCATCCACCACTACTTCCTGAGAAGCTTCCTTTGAGATGAGCGCTATTATCATAGATAATGCAGAAGATAGATCATTCAGTGTCTTAACTGATGGAATTCTACAAACGCTAAGGGATTTCCCTTTGAGATCTATGCCGTCTTCGATCAACGCCTTTACATTTATGAATATAGTATCTGGCAAAATTGACCATAATCCAAGATTAGTAATATGAAGGTCACCTGAGAGATGCGCGTCTGCCATATCTTTTGGAAGAGTGCTTGTGAGAAGATGCTCAGCAAATACAATTTGGCCCGTCTTGAATAACAATCCCTCTACACCGTTATCTACATTTTCTGCGTTTGATATCATCTCTTGAACTTCAAATATAGGGAGTCCAACTCTGGCTAGTTTGTGCCTATATTCTTCGTAGCCATGTTCTAAGAGTACTGAATTAACCAGTTCACGGATGAGCGAACCTGTTAGATATGCAGTCTGATATTTATAAATACGATTTTCAACCTCTTCAGTTATTTTTTGTGCCAGTTCTAGTGGTAAGCCTGCCTCACGAACCAGTGACTGGATTATTTTCTGAGTATTAAACTCCTCAATTGAGTCATGTGATGTTCTTACATACATCTTGCCGCTTTCTATAATTGATCTTTCTTCAATCTGCCTTGCAAGGCTTAAGACAAGTTTACCCAGATTTGTAATTGTATATCTTCGTTCTGACTTGTTTAGCGCTACAAGTGATTGTCTTAGCAATTTTCTTAAATGATATGCAAATTTGCCACTTTCTTTCTTTGATTTGAATCCTGCAAGAGATTTTAGTTCAGAATAAGTAAGTGGTCCTTTTGAGTTCAAGATTCTTAATATATCAATTCTATTTGGGCTTGCCATAACAGAAAAGATCATTCTTACCCGTTTGGAAGTGGATTGAAGGAGTTGGCTGCCTGGTGGCTCCTCGTCTAAACTAAGTTCATCAGCATCATCAACTTCAAGATCATCAAGATCACCCATATTATCTATGTCTACACCAGATTCAAGAGGGATCTCTTCATCTGGGTCTAATTTTTTGCTACTCCCCAATGTAACTATTAAAAAAATTGAAGTAAATAAGGTTTGTAACCTGATCAAATTTTAATTTTAATGTCAAAAAATAAAACTTGTGTTTAAAAGAAAAAAATTTGGTTACTTTTTTTCTACATCCAACAAAAACTCAGTTACTGAAAGCACTTGCCCACAAGATGGACATTTATTATTATAGTGTTTCATAACGTCTTTTACAGATTTGAGCATCTGCATTGTAGAAATTTTTTCACCACACTTTCCACAGGTTATATCAACAGACATTGATAAGCATCTAACGCCAAATCGTATTAAATTTTAAAAAATTTTTTTTCATAATATGCTAAAAATGATTTACAGCTTCTTCAAAACTATGCCACGATCATCAAAACCAACCACTTTTACCGCCGCACCAATCGGAAGATCTCCGGATTTTTGTATATTTGGTAAAAATCCCGATATTCTCAAATCAGAGTTATCAAGATTTATGATTACCCAAGCATATGGTGTATATTTTTCAAAGCCTGTAGGAGGAACCGTCATAATTGTATACGTTCCAACTTTGCCCTGACCATCTAATACAAAATCATCAAACCCTCGTTTCCCACATTTTTTACAAAAATATACAGTAGCTAAAGACAAGTAGCCACAATTAATACACTTGTGAGATAGGATCTTCCCATCTTTGGCATGTTCTATAAAATTTTTTTTTTCAGTCAACTTTACACACTTTGAAAAATATGAACTGCACAACTTGCTCCAGTCGCACCAAAGTTTTGTGTCAATCCAATTTTTGCATTCTTTACTGTTCGTTCGCCCGCTTTCCCGGTTAATTGATCAAAAACCTCTACTATTTGACCTACACCAGTTGCTCCAATTGGATGTCCCTTTGATTTAAGACCGCCAGAAGAATTAATTGAAATCTGACCATTCAGTTTGGTTTGGCCTTCTCTAACCGCTTCTACTCCTTTTCCCTTTTCAAAGAAGCCAAGATCCTCAATGTCAACAATTTCAGCTATGGTAAAGCAATCATGAACCTCTGCAAAATCAACATCCTTTGGAGTAATTCCTGCCATCTTGAACGCAGCCTCAGCTGCTATCTTTGTGCTTGGTATTGTGGTAAGATGTTCTCTACCTTGTAGTGCAGCAGAAGATCCACCCCTTCCTGAGCCCATAACTTCAATATAGTTAGCACCATGATCTTTGGCAAACTTCTCATTGCATAATATTACCGAGCTAGCACCATCAGAGAATGGACAGCAATCATAAAGTTTTAGTGGGCTTGCAACCACGGCAGAACTCATTACATCATCAACTGTGATCTTTTTTCTTAGGTGCGCCTTTGGATTTAGCAGTCCGTTATCATGATTCTTAACTGCCACTTGTGCAAAATCTTCTTCCGTTGCCTTAAACTCGTTCATGTAGGCTCTCGCCATTGATGCAAATAGTCCTGGGAAGGAAACACCTGACTGACCCTCATAAAAAAAATCTGAACAATATGAAAAGTAAGTTGTAGTCCACTCTGTACCAGTATGTGTAACCTTTTCAACTCCAGCTACAAGTGCCACATCATAAAATCCTGCAGCAACGTTTGCGTATGCTTCTCTAAATGATACCGAACCGCTACCACATGCTGATTCTATTGAAAGTGAAGGTCTGTCTGAAATGCCAAGGTTGCTCATTACTACAGGTCCTAGATGTACCTGCTTATCTGCGACACCAAAAACATTTGAGATGTAACCAGCTTTGATATCTTTTGATTCTATTCCTGCACTTTCAATTGCATCAACTGATGCTTGAAGAGTAATATCAGTAATGCTGTCTTCTAATTTACCATACTTGGTGCTTCCAGCACCTAAAACACAAACTTTTTCCATAAAAAACGCTGACCAATTCCTTATAAAAATTCTTCATAAGTTTTGATAAGGACAAAGTTTTACATAATAATAGTTTTGCAAAAAAAAAATCAGCTTTCCCAAGTTACACAAAAAAAGTCAAAATCACGTAATGTGATAATACCCACAAAGAAAAAAATACAAGTTTTGAAAAATGAGCTAGCACAATATTTGGATTCAAATGGTTACCTTTCCTATTCTGCAAAAAAGAAAAAGTACATAATTTTAGGTACTAATTCGCCAAAAAGTGGTCTAGTTGAATGTCCACAATGTAAGATTGGACAACTAATGATCATAAGATCACCAATAACAAAAAAGAGATTTATCGGATGCTCCAACTACAATAACGGCTGTAAGGCATCTTCACCACTGTTACAAAAAGCTAGACTGCGTGCAACAAAAACAAAATGCGAGCTTTGCAAGTGGCCTATTGTAATATTCAGATACAATAGAAAACAAAAATGGACTAGGCAATGTTCAAACTTTAGATGTAAATCAAGGAAAACTAAAGTCTAAAATTGGAATACAAGTCAGTCCTACGATTTTTTAATAGTGGTAATTTTTTTCGAATGCTTTTAACAACTGAAATAGAGATGTTTACGTAACCTATTCCTTGTCGCTTTTTCATATCAAGAAGTATTCTACCGTAAGGATCAACTGCTAAACTTCTTCCTGTGTAAATATGACCAAGATGGTCAGGTGCAATTACATAACACCCATTTTCCATTGCACGTGATTTGTTTAATGTAAACCAATGTTCCTCCTTCATGGGACCGTTAACCCACGCAGAAGGTACAATTAGTATTTCACTACCAGATGATGCAAGCGCCCTGGATAACTCCGGAAACCTAAGATCATAGCAAATAATCATTCCTAATTTACCTACTGAAGTTTTTGTGGGTAAAGGAATAGTTTTTCCAGCCAACATTTTTGCTGATTCCTTGAATCCAAGTGCATCATAAAGATGGATCTTTCTATACTTTCCAATAATTTTTCCACTTTTATTTACTACGAACGAGGTATCATACACTCTATCTTTTTTCTTACTTTTTTCTAGCATGGTTCCAACTACAATTATAGAATTTTGCCTTGCACATTCTGATATAGCCGATACAAATTTACCATTGATTGTCTCAGCTTGTTGTGCAACTTGTTTAGCAGATTGTGATGCAGGCGTAAAAAACATCATGTATTCGGGAAATGCACAAAGATCTGCATGATTCCTTGCAGCCTGTTTGATATATCGTAAAATCCTTGGAAGGTTTTTTGTTTTATCAGTTGAAGCTTTGAATTGCACTATTGCAATTTTAGACATAGGCGTCATAACATTGATCAAAATAAAAAGATAGTTAGAGTTGGCTTCCTGCTAAAAACCAATTCTCTTTTGGATTCTCTTTAAAGACCACAATTACTTGATCTTCCTTGGTCTTTAAAATCTCAGCAGCAGACTTTGTTACTACCTTTGCAAAATCATCTTTTTGTTGTTGAGTTCTGCCAGGATACATTGACACTGTAATCAGCGGCATGAACGTTTTTTTGCAATGTATAATTTAGTGGTTGTTATCTGTAGTCTCCTCTATAGCCATAGCGCGTCCCATAGGTAAACTGAGAACCATGAGATTTTTTGTATATGTATCCAACCGCAAGTCCCAGTATGAAGCCACCGATGTGGGCAAGATATGCAACCCCGCCTCCTGCAACACCAAATCCCCCTATGAAAAATGGTAGCAGGTTTTGAAAAATTAGCCAGAATGGAAGAAAGTACATGGCTTTGATGTGAATCATTCTAATGAAAAATCCAAATATCAAAACTGTCTTAATTTTTGCGTGTGGAAATATTACAAGATAAGCTCCTAGCACACCAGATATTGCGCCTGATGCACCAACTGCAGGAATACCAGTTGATGTATCACCCATGATGTGAATCAAGCCGGCACCTACTCCCCATAACAGATAGATGCCTAGATATTTTACTCGTCCAAACTTTGCTTCAAGATTGTCACCAAAGATCCAAAGAAACAACATGTTTCCACCAAGATGCAACAAACCTCCGTGCATGAAAGTAGAGGTCAGTAACGTAAGCTCTGAAATCGCAGGACAGCTGATGATGTCAACTCCTGTGTTAATTCCGCTTATTTGTCCAGTAACACAGCCAGGTACTGCACCCCAGTTTAAGAATAGATTCATTGCTTGACGATTACTAAAATCAAAAAATTGTCCAGTTACTGCTACCTCAAAAAAGAAAACAATCACGTTGATGGCAATTAATGCGTATGTAAGTATTGGTTTGAATCCTGGTGGATGAGGATTTTCATCACCTATTGGTAACATATCTTGATTATTTCACGCAGTAATATGAATAATAATATTTCATGATTTACGAAATCTTCATGATTCCGTTTGAGATGAGCCATTGAAGTCCTGACACAAACGAGTTGTCGTCTATCTGTCCGTCAGCCCACCATCCCGCGTTGTTCTTGATCCAACCGGGAATTACATCACCAGACCCTGCTCCCTGTTCAGTGGGTGGTATCGTCATGATTCCGTTTGTTATTAGCCACTGTATGCCGGAGACAAACGAACCATCGTCTATCTGTCCGTCAGCCCACCATCCTGCGTTGTTTTTGATCCAGCCTGGTATGGAAGTTTCTGCAGTTGGTACAACCTCTGGCTCTGCTTGACCAATATTCATCGTAAACGTAGCAGTCTCCAAGGGAATTGGTTGAAAGAGAATTCCTTCTACTTCAATGTGTATCATATGTGAACCATTTTCAGAAAATTGTACTGGAATAGTTATAGAACCAGGAGATGTATGTAAAAGACGTGACATGGGTCCAAACACATAATCACCATCTTTTGTTACACTTACGCGGTAGTCTATGTGTAGTTGAATTTTTTCAGTGTCTGGTTTTAGAAAGCTAATTTTGAGTTGTGTATCTCCTTCAGTGTTTGGAGTTTTAGGTATGGTGTAAATTCCCACATCAAGTGTTCCATCACTTGTTGAGACAATCTGACTGTATTCAATATTTTCATCCGAATCGTCATTAACATGATAGGAGTTTAGATCATATTCAATTGCAAAAGCAGGATAAACCATGAAAGGAATCAAAAGTAATATGTACAGTAATTTCAATATGTTTACTTTTGCTTCCTAACTAAAAATTGTTACGTAGATTGTTACGTTTTCTGTTTAGTAATTATTCATACTTTAAATAACGAAAATCCCAAATAGAATAGTTGTAGTTGTACCACAAAATAATTATACTGACTATATTACTTGGTCTTGCTTGTATTCCACTGTTTAGCGATGATGTGTTTGGACATGGTCTTGGTGCAGATCAGGCGCCACCAATAGACTTTGGCGGAATGCTGGTTACAGTTTCGACAGTGATGAGCCCAGCAGATTTTACTGTAGGTGAAGTTGATAGGGCAAACTTGAAGGTGCGATTCTTTGATCAAGGTACGAATACAAATCTAGAATCGGTTACATATAGAGTTCAGATATTTCAAGCTGGTGAACTTCTTGCAAGAGAAATTTTCTTTGACAAAGACGGAGAGCTAAATATACAGATTAGACCACAAAAGGAATGCTTCGAATCTCAACCTTGGAGATGCACTATCTATCAAGGAGCAAGAGAGCCTATCAGTGGAGGCTTGTATGAACGAGGTAGTGGCGTTCCTGTGATTCAGGGTCCTATCTTTATCAAAGGTGGCCTTTACAACATTAGCGTAGTCATTGAGGGTGCAACTAGTCCCAAAACATTGGTTGCTGAACCATTAGAATTTAATACATTTGTAAGCATAGCACAAGATCAATACTTTTCTATTCCGAAAGCATATGGCGCTATTCCTGTAACAATAAAGACCTATTACGATGATGTTTCAAACTTTGAATTCAAAAAATCTGATAAATCAATTTCATTTCAAATGCCTTTTGATTGGGCGCCAGATTACATTGATCTAGTTGCAGTTGTTCATCAAGAAGTACGTGTTCCAAAAAGCTATGAGCCATACAGCATTGAAAACGACTTTGTTGGATATGTTGATGGCGTGCAAGTTGACAATCGGGCTCTACTAGTTGATCCATATTCATCAGAGACTCAGAACATAATTCATTTTTTGATTACTGGCAGTGAGTTAAAAAGAATAAATGATGTTTTAGGCTCTGACCATTACGACAGCAAAGAAATGTTCTTCAAGCTTGTACCACAAGGACAAACAACGGAGAATAGTTTTTCCATCACGTTTGAAAACGGATACAAAGCCAATGTGGCGTGGAAACGTACTTACGGTGCGGGTAACAACATACCATTTGAGCTCACATTTTTTGATGACAATGGAGAATTGCTAAAAGACATCAACTATGCAATTTCACTTTCGGATCCTAACGGACAACAAATCTATGAAGCTGGAATCAGCGTTAGAATAAAGGCACCTGAGGGAATTGATACACAAACAATCTACATTCTGTCTGAAGGTATGTATAACATGAGTTTGGCACTAACAGGAACTGGTTTTACAAACTGGGAAAATTCTGTATTTTCTGATACAACATTTGAGATTGGAAAAGCTGGGGAAGTTCTTGAACAATCTCCCACACCAACTGCAGAAACTTCCATACCAGGCTGGATTAAGAACAACGCGGGATGGTGGGCTGACGGACAGATAGACGATGGTTCGTTTGTCTCCGGCATACAGTGGCTAATAACAAACGGAGTCATGACGATACCACCAACTGAACAGGGAACAGGGTCTGGCGATGTAATTCCCGGTTGGATCAAGAACAACGCAGGATGGTGGGCTGACGGTCAGATAGACGACAACTCGTTTGTGTCAGGACTTCAATGGCTCATCTCAAACGGAATCATGAAGATTTCGTAAATCTGATTAGCTTAACATCTTATCTATTCTTCTTTTGTCATTAACACTCTTGACAAAGAATAATGATGAAACCACTATACCACCAGCAATCAACGGTGAAACAATTTCGGCATAGTTGAAACTAGGTCCACTTCCACCATCAGTTATAGCTCTTGTCTGTCCAGAAACACTGCTAATCGAAACCACACCAAGCTTCTTGGTCCTTTGCTCTACAAACCAAATATCTCCTTTATCATCAGCTGCAATAAACTGCGTAAAGCTCTCTGGAGTTGGAATGGAAACTTCAATCAACTGATCATTGTATGGATCATAAACTCCTAGTTCATCAGTTACATGTTGTCCAAACCAAATATTGTCATACTTGTCAATAGCCATGCCAAATGGGAGTGATTCCGGGTTGGGAGCCTTTACATGATCAAATGTTTCTAGCATTGAATTGAATTTAGTTATTCCCGGTCCTGTGTGTTCAGATATCCATAGTGAACCAGACTTGTCAAACAACAAAGCAAAAGGTTCATCCAGTGAAGTGTCAGGTGCAAATTCAGTAATCTCAAAAGTTTTGGAATCTACAACCCCTATCTTGCCTGACAGTGATTCTGCAAACCACATATTGCCATTATCATCTAAGAGCAGAGCAGATGGACCAGATTCCACTGTTGGAAGCTTGAGAAATTCTTCAAACTCTTTGCTATCTTGGTTGTACACTAGTAACATGTCTTTGTCTACCACTGCAACCCAAATGTTGTTATCAAAATCAACTTTGAGTGCTATAGGAATTGAGTATGGTGATTTTGCAGTAAGTGGAGGGATTTCTATTACCTCAAATTTTTCCGTCTTAGGATCAAAGTTACCAATCTTAGAATTTGGAGTGTCAGTAAACCATATCTTGCCATCATGATCTATATCAAGAAATATTGTGGAAATTCCAAAAAATTCATACGAACTGAATTGCTTGTCGTCTAGTGTAAACTTCCAAATCCTCGGTTCTGCTGCATCACTAATCCATATTGTATTGTTACCATCATACAGAGGGTAAAGAGGTGCTGAGTCATCTTCAGGAAAATCATATTCTGTAATTTCAGTTCGAATTTCTGAAAGTGTTGGTTTGACTAATACATCAAATATCACACTCTCGTTTGCAGCTTGTGTCCTCTGTGCCTCAATCTCTATCTGCCATGTACCTGCAAACCCGAATGTAGCTTCTCCCTCGAACTCTGTTATCTCATCGCTTGATTGTGATTCTGTTGTTGAAATTTCAATTGGTGATATGTTTCGTTGTGGATTTGACACTTTGATCTTCAAACCAGAAATATCTGACATCTGTTCTCCATCAATAGTGGAAACAATAACGTTGATGGTGTTTGGACCCACACCCACAGGTAAAACTGAAACATCAAACTTTGCTTGTTCTGAAAACAAGACAGATGAAAATCCCAGCGTTACACTCTGTGCCTCAGCTGTTTGTACCTCTCCAGCCGGAAGGGAGGAATTGACAAGAAGTGATACAACACCAAGAAGTATGATGCCTGTTATGGCAGAAGCTTTGAGAGGCTTTACAAGTTTCTTAGATGCTAACGCCTCTATGGTAGGTGGTTCAAACCTTTCCTTTGACACATCTGGGGGTTTTTCACCAAACCCAAATACACCTGTGCCTATTGCCCCACCTAGATTTTTTACTGCTGGTCTCTGAACTTTAAACTGGAAATATGCACCCAACCCAATCATTATCAAGGCCAGGAAAATCTTTGCAAATATCAAGAAACCATAGGTTGAATTGGTTATGGATGTAACATCACTCTCCAAGAACCACAAAAGAGTTGGTCCTGTAATAATCAGGATGCCTAATGCGATTGTAATCATACCTGAATATCGAGGCAATATTGCAAGTATCATCTTCTCTTTTTCCATCCAGTCCAGTTTTGCAAGTGTAGGTAATATTACAAAAGCAAAGAAAATTACTCCGCCTATCCACACAGATGCCAACAAATTGTGTACATAATCCAAGATCATTGGTGCTGCAAGTTCAGATGCTGCACCATGCCCAAACATAGTTGTTGTAAATATTAGTGCCAGTGATACAACAAGCATTGGTACATGTTTTTTGCTTGTTAAACGTGGCTTTCTTTCCATCCAAAACCAAATACCAAGAAGAATGATAGTTATGATCATCCGTGTTAGCCAAGTAGTGCCAAATGAAGTCCCAATTACATCAAGTGGAGATGTTTCAAGCCGAATAGTTTGAACCGCTAGCATAACAAAATTAGATACAAGCACTCCAACGAGAGCAGCTCCTGTTATCTTTGAAAACTTTGAACGATATGTTTGGTTTATCAATGTGAGGTTTTCTTTCCCAAAGTGTTTTCTCTGTGTACCCCAAATCGCAATAGCTGATATTGCAGAACCTAGAATAACTGTCTGCCCTACAATTCCTGGAAATCTTGCTGCTGCTTCAGGTAGAAATGTTGTTTCCGATTCTCCCTGTGCTTCTAAAAGTGAGACATCAACCTGGGCTTCACCTACACCAAAGATGATTGCAGCACGCACCAAGTGACCATCCACTTTTGACAACACCTTGCTTGTTACAGTGTAGGTGCCATCCTCTAGTGGTGGCGTTGTAATTACTAGAGAACTTTCTCCTTCATAATATGCAGTGTTCCTACTGTCTATTTGGTTTCCGTTGCTGTCAAACACCTTCAATTCAGAAAAGTCAATCTCAATGGCTTCAGAATATTTGATGATGACTTGTGTTGTTCCAATTGCTGCATTTCCTGCCTGAGGTGGTTCAGAATCAAGCAAAAATGGATGGGCATATGCTGATGGAATTCCAATTACTAAAATCAAAAATACCAAAAAAAGTAACTTGTTCATTTTACATAAAACCAACCCCTCATAATTTAAAGAATTACCAATTTGAAAGTTGTACTATTTTAGTAAAGATAATAACGTATACACACATTTTGCAAGTCGTGAATTATCCGCTTTTTGCTATTGCTGGTTTGATTGTTTTAGGATTTAGCTTTTCTTTTGCATATGCACACACAACCATTGAAGTGGGTCCATATGAAATTGAGGTAGGATGGCAGGATGAACCTCCAGTTGTAGGTATACTAAATTCCATAACCATAGACGTTAGAGAGCCTGGTGATGTTGAAGGTATTTCCATGGGCATAACTAACGCATTTAAAAATTTGCAGGCATCTGTTTTTTCTGGTGGGGCTTCTAAAGTGCTTGACATAAACACTGATCCTAGACCTGGACACTACTATGCAAAGATAATTCCTACAAAGATAGGTTCGCTTGAAATAAAACTTGAAGGAGAGATTAATGGTATTGAAATCAATGTTGTGATTCCTGTAGAAGATGTTGAGAGCACATCTGTTCTTGACTTTCCGGCAACATCTGGCTCATCGTCAGGGCAAGAAGTCGTTGCACTCAAAAATGCTGTAACGTCTCTTCAAAAAGATGTTTCGTCAATAAAGTCACAGGTGGGTGGAATAGATACTAGCTCTGGAAACTTTGATGTGGAAACAGCATACAACTTTGGAGTGTTTGGAGCATCTCTTGGTGCAGCAGGAGTTATCCTAGCTATTATTGCAATGGTAAAAAGAAAATAAAAAATAGAAAAAAGGAATTTCCTAAAGTTTAGGAATTAGTTGTGTCTTTGTCTTTGCAGTTATTACAATGATGCTGATTATTGCTACTGCTAATACAACCATAGCAATTGTTCCAAACTCTGGAACTACAGCGCTTCCAACTATTTCGATCTTCTCGGTTCCAGCTTCAAATGGAATAGTTAGAGTGTTTCCATCTTGGCTAAACCAAACCTCCTCGTTGTTTACTAGAACGAAGTAGCTGTCATCATCAAATGCAGTAATGTAATCACTGTTCATGGTGATTGACAATTCTCCATCATCTGATGCGTCAACTGCAACTACAAGAGTGGCGTCGTCACTGTTAGTAATTATGCTGGAAACAGAACCGCCGCTAATGTTGTAGATTAGAGTGTCAACCAAATCTATTGCTGGCTCTCTTGGTGCCGCCATTACTACCGCTGCTGCTTCCGCTTCTGCTGCTTCTGCTTGTTCTGCTTCAAGTGCTGCTAATGATTCTGCTGCTGCTGCTTCTAATGCTGCTAATGATTCTGCTGCTGCTGCTTCTGCTGCTTGTTCTGCTTCAAGTGCTGCTATTGCTGCTGCTGCTGCTGCTTCCGCTTCTGCTGCTTCTGCTTCTGCTGCTTCTGCTTCAGCTGCTTCCGCTTCTGCTGCTTCTGCTTCAGCTGCTGCTTCATCTTCAACAATTACACTTCCTGCCATCCATGGATGAACCATACAAAAGTAATCGTATGTTCCTGCATCATCAAATGTGTGAGAGAATGTAGCACCGCCTGCCATGATAAGACTGCTGTCAAACACTCCATCTGGTCCATCAGCTGGTGATCCGGATGTTACAGTATGAGCTGCATTATCTACATTTTCCCAAGTAACTGTACCGCCCATAGCAATTGTCACAGGATTTGGGTCAAAACATGAGTTAGTATCTTCACAACCTGGGGTTGAGGAACCTAGTGCGTTTGTTACTGTAGCAGATGTATGATCTGCAAACGCACTTGGTGCAATTGCAACCATTGAAACTACTGACAAAAGTACGAACAAAGAAGTTAATGTCGTAATTTTCATTAGATCTGATAGAAAAACCAGACAATATAAAAATGATCTTGAAATTTCCTCATGAAAAATGGAGTTTTTCTAAGTTTACAAATTATGAGTTACCAAATCACATTGATTCTAAACATTTCGCTATTTTGATTAGCATATTAGATTAAAGTATTATAATCATAAGCAATCGTCTACGAAATATGAGTGATTTGAAACAAAACGAGGTACAAGTCTCTATAATTATTCCAACGTATAACGAATCTGAAAACATTATCCAAGTCTTAAAAACAATAGGCGATCATCTACCAAAAGATATTGCTACCGAAGCAATAGTAGTTGATGACAACTCTCCAGACGGAACAGGAAAAGTTGTTGAAGACTACATAAATGATACACAAAACAAAATTGGATACACTGTTGATGTTATCCACCGAAAGACAAAGAGCGGTTTAAGCTCAGCAATACTAGATGGAATTCAACATTCAAGTGGTGAAACTGTTGTAGTAATGGACAGTGATTTTTCACACCCACCAAAAATAATTCCACAATTGGTGGAAGAGATAAAGATCTCAAAATATGATATTGCCATAGCTTCACGCTATACTGAGGGAGGCGAAGTTAGTGGATGGTCAACTAAACGAAAATTGATTAGCAAGACAGCAAAAGGAATTGCAAAAGCAGGTCTTGGTGTAAACGAGTCAGACCCGATGTCAGGGTTTTTTGCGTTCAGACGCAAGATTCTAGAAGGTATAAAATTTGATGCTATAGGATACAAGATGCTTTTAGAAATTTTAGTAAAGACAAAGGGCGCCAAAGTGAAAGAAATTCCTTACACATTTACAGACAGGACACGTGGTTCAAGTAAGCTAGACTCTTCTACAATGTTTGACTATGTAAGGTCTGTATGGAAATTGTACAGGTATGGTCACACGGCAAAAGTCAGCGAGCCACGAACGTCTATTCGTTTTATATCCAAGGCAGGTAGGTTCTACACTGTAGGCGCATCTGGACTCTTGGTAAACTATCTTGTATCACTTCTATTTGCGGATGCAATCATAAATTTCTGGTATATTCATGCAACAACAATAGGAATAATAGTTTCAATGTCTTCTAATTTTATTCTAAACAAGATATGGACGTTTGAAGATAGAAACTTTGAAGCTAAGAAAACCCTTGCGCAGTATGGAAAGTTTGTGGGGTTTAGTTCCTTAGGTGCATTAATACAGCTTGGAATGGTATACGTCATGGTTGATAATTACCAGTTTGCATATTCTCTTGCGCTAATGCTGGCTGTAATTATTGCCGCCTCTAGCAATTTTATTCTGAATAAAAAATGGACGTTTAAAGAAAAGGTTTGGAGTTAGAGGTTCAAGAGTTTAATTAAGAGAATTGCTAGGTAAAACTATGATGCTAAAATTAACTATCAAGGATATACTAAGACAGAAAAGTTTTGGTGCCATCGCGGTTATTTCTGGAGTTTTACTTGGTTTGGTTTACTATTTTCTGACCCTATCAAGCGTTTTTAACCACTTTGCAATGGATATTGCTGCTAGTCCTCAATACATTGTAGCCTCTATTGGATTAACAGTTGTTGTAGCAGTTCTGGGCGGAATCAACATTGCACTAGTTGTATACAACATAAAGGCACAAAGAATGAATTTGCAAAAGAGCAGTTCGTCAGCAATATTTGGTGGTGCTCTTGCTGCATTTACGCCAGGATGTCCTGCATGTACAACATCGCTTACTGCAGTTTTAGGAATAATGGGTGGATTAGCAATTTTCCCACTTCAAGGATTGGAGCTCAAGTTTATTTCAATAGCTGCATTATCATTTTCAATCTGGTGGGCAATGCGAAACATCAACAAGGCTAGCTGTTGCACGATGAAAAATAACTAAAATTAGATTTTAGACTAGTATACTTGTAATGTACATGATTAACATTCCCACAGCAATGCCAGCTAGTACTGAACTGTTTGAGAGTTTGCCTTCTTCATTTTGTATCCATCTCATTATTAAAACAATTACCTGAAATATTGCTCCAGTGCCTATTGCTAAAAAGATAACAGCTGTCAAAGGCGAGTAAACAAATCCACCAACCCATGTGCCAAAAATTGCAGGGACACCAGCAATCATTCCCAATGCAGCAAGCCTTCCAATCATCAGCTTTGTGCGTGCCATGGGTGCTGCTATGGCAAACCCTTCAGTAGTGTTATGGAGTGCAAAGCCAACAATCAGGAAAGCGCCAAGTGCAGCTTCACCTAGTACAATTGCAGCCCCAATAGCAAGACCTTCCCCAAAATTATGCAAGCCAATTCCAATTGCAATCATTAGTGCAATTGCCACAGGACCGGCAAGTTTTGATGCACCTGCACGCTTTTTGAGTTTTTCACCTACATAATTCAGAGCAAGAAAAGACACTATGGCTACAGTAGCAACTAACAGTACTCCATTGAAAACATCAGATAGATTTTCGGCGGATGTTTCAATTGCTTCCTCTGCGGAACTGATTCCTAGGAAAAGTAAAAGACCAACAGTCAGTGCCAAGAAAAATTTGTACTTGCTGCGGCTAAGTTTGGAAATAAACGGAAACCAAAGAAGACCTATCATTACAGGAATAATCCCAACATATGTTCCTATTACAGCAAAATATGATATCATTTCAATAGTAGGCTGAATCGAAGGTGCTGCTACATCAACTTGCTTTTCAAATCTAGTTCCATCATCTATAGTAAGTCCTATAGCATACGGTTGGCCCTCGTTCCAATCAAATGGTATTCGAACAATTGCTGACTCGAATCGTTCAAGATGCTTGTCAGGTTCAATTGCAGCAGGTAGTATCATATCGTCAATGTCCGCCATAACAATATCAACAGCAATAGGTCCTGTATTTCGTACAGTTGCAATTATTTCCGAATCAACAAACTCAACCTTCTCAATAGATATCTCTGGTATTACAACACCAAAACTAATGAGTTCTGAGCCCGGTCCAAAAACGTATCCGATCATTACAGCTAACAAAACAAAAGGAATGATCGCGCTGACAGCTGTCTTTGTACTAGATGATCTCTTAACTTCCAAAATTATATACCTCAGTGTTTAGCTGAGAACTATCTTTTACATAGAAAAGACCAGTCCATCCCTTATCAGAAAATTCAGTAAGGTGCGCATGAAACATGTATCTTCCCGTATATTCATATTCAAACTCTATAATTCCCCTTTCACTTTGTGAAAATGTAACCATGTCAGTAAAAAATGATGGAACTAGATCAGTGCCTGTTGGGTAGTATTTGTACAAGGTACCGTGTAGATGGAAATTGTTTATAGGATCAAGCCCAACCATGTTCACAACATAAACTCGGATTAGTTCATTCATGTTAATCTGAATGGGGTGGTGCTGATAGTAAAATGGAATAGTGTTTGCGGCATATAGATTATTTTCGCCGTCAAAGTCAGTATCAAACCCATTTAGAACCATGACCATTTCGTCAGCCTGCTGTCTACCTTCTTTTGGATCAACAATGAAGACTCCATAAAGCCCATGACCAATGTGCTCCTCAACTGGCATTACATGACAATGATACGGGTGAACGCCAACAGGGCCCGCTATGAACTCATAAGTAAACTGACCACCGCCCGAACCAACTATCTCAAATATGCCGTCCATCTCAGCTGGATGGTTTCCATGAAAGTGAATTGTATGCTCCTTGTCACCGTTGTTAATAAAGTAAATTCTTACTAGGTCACCTTCCGTAGCACGAATTGTGGGTCCAGGAACTGACCCGTTAAATGTCCAGACATTATAAAATATGCCAGGCGCAATTTCCATTATTTTATCATCCTCAGCTATAATGGTAAACTCACGAAGTGTTGTACCATCTTCTAACTTCGAAACTTTGCCATAGTCAAAATCTCGCAAGTATTTTTCTGGATCAAATTCAACTTCTTGAATTGTATAAACAGGATCTAATACATCACCGGTTGTCTGTACCACTGCACCAGAATGAGTTACAAAAACTTCTGGCTGTTCTTGTGCAGTAATGTCCATGGTGGGAAAAACAAGATATCCAACAAAACCCAGAGAGACCGTAGCTATTACAATAAACATCTTTTGTCCACTGGTAAGCATACAAATTGATCACTTTTCGGCTATATTTAAAATTTAGCCTAGTCTAACTTTTTTAGTATACGGTAAAACTAAACATGTTTCGAAATGAACTATTCAGAAGCCGTTCTCGTTTAGAATCAGACCAAGCAGTGCAGCACGGGTATACTTTCCATACTCTGCCTGCTCAAAGTACTTTGCCTGTTTTGTATTATCAACATCGGCAGAGATCTCATCAATGCGTGGTAGGGGGTGCAATATGATCGCATCATCCTTCATCTTCTTTACCATATCAGAGCCAATTACATAGCTGCCTTTAACTTTGGCATATTCTTCTTCATCTGGAAATCTTTCTTTCTGAATTCTTGTGACGTATAACACATCTAGATCTTCAATATATTCATCAATATTTGACGATTCTGTATATGATAATTCTTTTTTAATGTCATAGGTAGAGTCAGAACGAATTCTAAGAGATTCAGGGGAGATAAGATGTAAGTCTACGTCATAGTTACGCAAACCATACAAAAGTGAGTAAACGGTTCTTCCATATTTTAGATCACCAGCAATTCCTATTTTTAGACCGTCAATCTTCTTCTTTTCTTTCTTTATTGTGTAAAGGTCCTGAATTGTTTGTGTTGGATGTTCTTCCGTGCCGCTTCCTGCATTTATAACAGGTTTGTTAGATATCTCTGCCGCAAATCTACTAGAACCATCTAAGGAATGTCTTAAAACTAGCACATCGCAGTAACTGGAAATTACTTTGACAGTGTCCCCAAGTGTTTCCCCTTTGTGTATTGATGAAGATGTGGCATCTGCTATTCCAAGAGATGTGCCTCCAAGCAGTGCTATGGCAGATTCGAAACTAAGTCTAGTTCTAGTACTTGGTTCAAAAAACAAGTATCCAAGGGTTTTGCCCCTAGCAATCTCACGTCTTTTGTCCTGACTCATATCGATGATTTTATCTGTGGCGTCAAAAATTAGTTCTAGTTTTTGTTTGTCTAAATTCCTCACAGAAATGATGTTCTTTTTATAAAACTCATTCATCTCTTTGAATAATATATAGAGGTGTAATACAAACTATTCTAATGGAAGAGACTGACCTCATAGTCAGACGTATCAAAAATGGAACGGTTATAGATCATATTGACGGTGGAAAAGGTCTCCAAGTACTTGATGCACTAGAAATTAATGCTGAAAAAGGTGATGTAATTACAATAGCACTCAACGTACCAAGTGGCAAATTAAAAAAGAAAGATATTATCAAAGTTGAAAACAAGTTTTTAGAGCAAGATGACACTAACAAACTTGCTGTAATATCGCCTTCGGCTACAGTTAACATTATCAAAAATTATCAGCTTGTTGAGAAAAGACATGTTTCATTGCCAAATGAAATAGAACGAATCTTTAGGTGTTCTAATCCAGAGTGTGTTACAAACAGTAAGGAACACATCGAATCGGTTATGGATGTAATTGATAAAGATGGTCTTGTGTTAAAGTGTAGGTACTGCAGTCGCATGCTGGATGTAAACCAACTAAGATATTCCTAACCAAGTTTCAAATTTACAATACTAGATCAAGTGCAAGAATGCAGAACCAGCACAAAGGGGAGCATCGTGAAGATCCTGCAATCTTTGCATTCTAGCATTACAAAGTAAAATGATTACTAAAAAAGTGAATTTTCTAACACTATTTTGTTAAAATTTAATCAGGTTTTGAAAATTTCTATTTAACCTTTAGTTTTGGCTTGCCTAGTTTTTTTTCTTCTTGTTGCTCAGTATGATATTTTTCTTCTGTGAACTTTCGTAAGGATCCAAATGGTTTGAACGGTCTACCGTTACCACGATAAAACTTGGAGAAGTACTCGACGTAAATCAACCTCGCGCCTTGTATTCCAGGTTCAAAGACTCCAATGATTATGTTGAACAAATGCCCTATGAATAATATTATTGTACCAAGGACAATTAATGGAAATCCAATGTTAAGCGCTTTTAAGAATACGTAGTCAATTGTATGAGCAAGTATGACAGACGCCAGCAAAATTCCAATCAGTCTTGTATAGGAAAGAATGTGGCTTACAATTGTAGCTAACTCCATTATTGCCATGATTTTCATAGCGCCAGCACCCTTATCGCAAGAGACCATTAATCCAATACCGCTAAAAATTAATCCAAAGTACAAAAATGCGATTGGATTGACTTCAATTAACTTCGGCCACATTGGATTGATGGCATCTCCATGTATGAGAGCAAGTCCAAGAAGAACAACTCCCCAACCAAATGCTAGCCAGCCAACCTTGACTAGGACCTCTTTTTTTTCACCTTCTCTAATACAATTAATGATGCCTAGAATTAGACCAAATGATACAAATCCAATGCCAATATATCCAGCATAAAGCAGAAGTGTGCCTGCATTATGAATAGGATCAAGAAATGCTTGTGAAGGTCGGTTTAAGATTTCGCCAGGTTCAGGAAAACCAGTAACTCCAGCACTGGCCAGAACATCAAACACGTAGCCGTTGAGGTGAAATCCAAAATACAAGTCGAAGATAACTCCTAAAACTATTCCAACAACACAACCGGGAATCATTGCTTTTGATAGCTTTACCATCTGTCTTTTTTTCAATATCAACATTGCAAAACTTCGCAGTTGCCTTGGGAAGATGGTTAGATTGCGTTTTCCTTTTTCTATACGTCTGATAACCCACAGACAGACAAGAAGTATAAACAGACAATAGCCAACATCACCAATCATTAATCCATAAAAGATTGGGAAGACCAGAGCAAAAACCATCGTAGGATCAAACTCCTTGCTTTGTGGCAGGGAATAGAATCGAACGAACGCCTCAAACAATCTAAATCTTCCTGGATTGCTCATCAGTGTTGGTGGTTTATCCTCGGTTTCTAGTTCGTAGATGGTCGTACCTTCGGCAAATTTTTTCAAAGTGGACTCAATTTGACCGAGTTTTGGTTTTGGAACCCATCCTTCCATTGCAAAGGCATCCTTAGTTACGCCAAGGTTAGAAATTACTTCAAGTTTTTTGTTTTCTATCTGTAACTGTTCTTCAACTTCAACTAAATTAGCAAAATGTTTTTCTGAAATTTTGTTTAACTCGTCATTGATCTGTTTAAGCCTTTGATTTTTTGTTTGCAAATTGCTTTTTTGGTTTGTAATGATTTCGTTTGGTGTTCCGTTTAGGTTTGGCACTGCCTCAATTTTGGCATTATGTTTTTGAATAATCTCAGCAAAAGCATCAGATGAAATTGTTGGAAATACTACCAAGATTAGATGTGTAACTTTTTTGTCTGCTTTTGTATAGAGCATAATGTCTTGTTTATGTGCGTCAAGAGTTTTCTTAAATTCTTCAAACTTGTCAGATGGAATTCTTCCAAAATAGGAATTTGCAGATGACAGTTGAAGAATCTTCAGGTCTTCAGGGAAGAAACTAAATTCTTCAACAAGTTTTAGGTTGTTCTCAGTATCCTTGATTTCAGTTAGAAGTGCTTCCTTTTCCTTCTCAAGGCTTGCGACTTGCTCGTCAACATCAATGGTACTGGCAGTTTGCAATAGGTCGTCAATAGAATCAAAGCGCTTTCTAACAGTTACCGGTATACTAGGGAGCACTGTCATTAATGCCTTCACTCGCAACAGCTGGTCTGTGACCTGCCTTGTTAGCTCGTTGTCACGCTCATTTTTTACAATGGCTAAAACATCTTTTGATAATGGTTCTAATTGCAAAACTTCCATGTCATGTAAAATAGAAACGACATTCTGCTGATTTTTTCGCAGGCCCATAATAGCTATCTTAGCCATTTTAACAGGCTTGAACACTTCTACTCTACTCCTTTTAGTAAAATGTTGATAATGTCTTGCGCGTTTTGTGATGTGATTTGCGATGCAACGTCTTTAGATTTCGTCTTTGCTTCTTCAATTGTCTTTTGTGTTTCAGCATCGGCTTTTTTTGTAGCATCTGCTACACTTGAATCAACTAGTTTTTCACCATCAGCCTTTGCAGCTGTAATTGCCTTTTCTAATTCCGATTCTAACTGAATGATTTGATCCTCAATCTTACTTTTGTAACTTTCAATCTCCTTTTGAGCTTCTTCTTCTACTTGTTTTATCTTCTTGAGTGAGCTGATGTATTGATCTTGTGACGACGACATATCATGCACCCAAAAGTTCTTTGCTCAAATACAAAATTACAGCAATGGCGATGAAGATGTTTCCCATCATAACTGCCCGTTTAATATAGTAAAATTTTTTTTGTTGGGAATTTTTAAAATCAATTTGCAATTACTGTTGCCTCCACCTTTTTCTTTTCTCTTTCTTCCATCTTTCGTTTTACAGTCTTTAACATTGCAAACGTATCTCGCTCCATCTCTTCAAGCCTAAACGTAATGAACTTAACAGCGGATTCTAGTCTTGGAATGAAGACGTTTTCGATTGCATTAGCCTTTCGTTTTGTCTTATCAATCTCATATAGTAATTTTCGTAGTGTTGTCTCTTTTTCTGCTACATCTAGGACAATTTTATGCACTTCTTGGAATGCCTTCATTGCTTCACTGATGGAAACTGGAATCTCTAACAAATAGTCGGTAAGTGATTCTTCCCTTCTTCCACCTTCAAGTCTTGGAATCTTTACGCCCATAACGTTCTTTGGTGTAATCAATAATTTTTTTAATTGAGGAATTTTCATTGCCTCGTTTTCAAGTCTCATTTCGCCATCAATCATCTCCGCCATCCTTATGCTTTGGTAACCCTTGATCAGTTCGGCATTTAGCTCTCCCCGCAATCTGGATGATGCCTTGCTAATACTGAAAAATTCTAGAATCAAAGCTTGGCGTTTTAGTTTTAACAGCTTGAGTCCCTTTTTTGCAATCTTGATTCGTTTTTTTGTACGCAAGTATTCGAGGCGAGTTGGACGGATGTCAGTGTTGGATGGCATTCAAATCACCTATTCAGATTTGTTTGTGCCACCGGTACTAGTCTTCTTTGCATATTTAGCAATAAATTCTGGTTTGATACGGGTAAGTTCAGTCTCTGAAAGCCCTGCTAATAGATCCCAACCAAGTGAAAGTGTCTGCTCAATGGAACGGTTCTCGTTAGGTCCCTGATGAACAAATTTTTTCTCAAAGTCGTTTGCAACAATAAGGAATTTTCTATCAAGATCACTTAGTGCACCTTCACCTACAATGGCAGCAAGTGCTCTTGCATCTTTACCTTGAGCATAAGCAGCATAAAGTTGGTCCGCAAGTTGTCTGTGATCTTCTCTTGTTCTTCCTTCACCAATTCCTTGGTTCATTAAACGTGACAAACTTGTTAGAACGTCAACGGGTGGTTGGATGTTTGCTCTGTGTAATTCTCTATTCATTACAATCTGACCCTCAGTAATGTAACCAGTAAGATCAGGGATTGGATGTGTGATGTCGTCAGCAGGCATTGTAAGAATTGGTAGTTGTGTTACTGAACCTTTCCTTCCCTTGATTTTTCCTGCACGCTCATAAATTGAAGCCAAGTCTGTATACAGATAACCTGGATAACCTCTTCTTCCTGGAACTTCTTCACGTGCTGCAGAAATTTCTCTTAATGCTTCACAATAGTTTGTCATATCTGTTAAAATGACCAAGACGTGTTGTTCGCGTTCATATGCAAGGAATTCTGCGGTGGTTAGTGCAAGTCTAGGAGTAAGTATACGTTCCATTGAAGGATCAGAAGATAAGTTAAGGAAAAGTGCAGTTCTTTCAAGTGAACCACTCTCTTCGAATTGCTTAATGAAAAAGTTTGCCTCCTCACTTGTAATTCCAATTGCTGCAAAGACAACAGAAAAGTTTTCTTCCGTGCCAAGGACTTGTGCCTGTCTTGCAATTTGTGATGCAAGTTGATTATGTGGTAGGCCGGATGCTGAGAAGATTGGTAATTTCTGACCCCTTACCAGTGTGTTCATTCCATCAATGTTTGACATTCCCGTTTGAATGAATTCCGATGGTTCTTCTCTGGAATATGGATTAATGCTGGAACCTACTAGATCAAATTTTTCTTTTGATACAATCTTTGGTCCATTATCTTTTGGGTTTCCCAGTCCATCAAATACTCTTCCGAGCATTTCATCAGATACTGATAATGTTGCTGTTTCACCAAGGAATGTTGTTGAAGTACCAGTAGTGTTAAGACCTAAAGTTTGACCGAAGACCTGGACTACAGCAAGACCTTGACTTGTATCTAATACTTGTCCCTGTCGTCTTTCTCCATTTTCTAATTTTATCTCAACCATTTCACCATAAGCTGCGTTATCAACCCCCTTGACAAAAATCAGTGGGCCTGCAACTTTGTCTAGTGTTTTATACGATACGTTTGGCATTAGTTAGAACTCTCCTTTGAAAGGGAATCAAATTCTTGTTTCATCTTGCTGTTAATGTCGTTTAGTAATTTTTCTAATTCTTCCTCTTTTGTCCATTTCATTTTTGGTATCATTCCTCTTGATTCAAGTGCTCCCACTTTGGCAGATGTAGATCCTTTCTTTATTACGTCAGCCTCCTTCCTACCAAATTCTAAAATGGTAGACAACATCTTGTGTTGTTTTTGTATTGATGTGTAAGTATCAACCTCATCAAATGCACTTTGCTGGAGGTAATCTTCACGAATTGAACGGGCAGTGTCCAAGATTCCTTTTTCTGGTTCCGGTAATGCATCATATCCTACAAGTTGCACAATCTCTTGCAGTTCTGATTCTTTCTGTAAAATTTCTAATGCCTCTTTTCTTAGGTCAATCCAATCCTTTGAAACGTTAGATTTGTACCAGTCTGCCATGTCATCCATGTACAAAGAATAGCTTGTCAGCCAGTTGATTGCTGGAAAGTGTCTCCTGTTTGCTAAATTGGCATCAAGTCCCCAGAACACACGGGTTACTCTAAGTGTGTTTTGTGAAACTGGTTCTGAAAAATCTCCACCGGGTGGAGAGACTGCACCAACTATAGATAAGGAGCCTTCACGCTCTTCAGGAGAAATAACAATGCATCTTCCTCCTCTTTCATAAAACTCTGCTAATCTTCTTCCGAGATATGCTGGATATCCTTCTTCACCAGGCATCTCTTCTAGCCTTCCTGAAATTTCTCTTAATGCCTCAGCCCATCTTGAAGTACTGTCAGCCATAAGTGCTACACCGTATCCCATGTCACGATAATATTCACCCATTGTAATTCCAGTATAGATACTTGCTTCACGTGCAGCTACTGGCATGTTTGAAGTGTTTGCCACTAGAATAGTTCGTTCCATTAAAGGACGCTTTGATTTTGGATCTATTAGTTTAGGGAATTGTGTCAGTACTTCACACATTTCATTTCCTCTTTCTCCACAACCAATGTAAACAATTATCTCGCTGTCTGCCCACTTGGCAAGCTGCTGTTGAGTTACTGTTTTTCCACTTCCAAATGGACCTGGAATTGCAGCTGAACCTCCTTTAGCAACAGGGAAAAATGTGTCAAGTACTCTTTGGCCTGTAAGTAATGGTTGATCAGGTGCAAGCTTTCTCAAAACTGGTCTTGGTATTCTTACTGTCCACCAACTTGATAGACCGATATCAGTAGTCTTACTATTTTTTACGGCTGCAATTTTGTCATTTACAGTAAACTGTCCTTCAGAAATATCAACAAGTTCGCCAGAAACGTTGTAAGGCACCATAATTTTGTGTTTGATTAGCGGAGTCTCTTGAACTTCAGCGATTATCTCACCGGGAGAAACTTGGTCTCCGTTTTTCTTTACTGGGATAAACTCCCACTTTTTCTTTTGATCAAGTGCAGGAATAATTTTTCCCCTGCTGATAAAGTCTCCACTCTCTGCAGCTAAGACATCCAAAGGTCTTTGAATTCCATCATAAATTGATGTTAAGAGTCCCGGTCCAAGCTGCAAAGAGAGTGGTCGATTTGTATTTATCACTTTTTCTCCTGGCTTGAGACCAGTTGTATCCTCGTAAACTTGAATCTGCGCAGTGTTTCCTTCCAGACGAATGATTTCACCCATAAGACCCATCTCACCAATACGAACAACGTCAAACATGTGCGCGCCTTCAATATCCTTAGCTACTACAACAGGACCAGTAATTCTTGAAATTATAGCGTCTGCCATGTCAATTGACCTCTATACTAATTCCCAGAACCCGTTTTGCCAATGCAGCAATTGATTCTTTGTCTTCTTCAGCAGTTTCTTTTTGAGATGGCATAAATAACACTAGTGGCTCGATGGACTCCTCAATTTCTGCGATGAATTTTGAAGAAAGTTTATCACGCATTGAATTGCTTGCAATAATCAAACCGAACTCACCAGATGAGTAGAGCTCTTGAATTTTTTTACTTGCATCCTCTTCATCGGTGACAATAAAGGTATCATCGATTCCAATCAGACGATAACCAATTACAAGTTCGCGATCTCCTACAACGGCTAATCTGCCACTCGTATCAGCTTTTTGTTTTGAAACTTGTTCACTCAAAATAACAACATCCCCTTGATTTTATCAATTGGAAGATCGTAGCGCTTACCATATGTAATCCTTTTTAGATTTTCATGTTCATTTTCTGCTCTGAATAGAAAATAGAAAATAGTCCCGATTGACAATGCAATGTTTCTCAATTTTTTTACATAGTTTGTAAAGATGAATTTTGTAATTGCTACCTCGAAATCAATCAAGCTTTTTGAAGTCTTGTATTGTTCGATAGCATCAGTTAGCTTAAAGTAAGAATCAAATTTTCCAACCATTTCTATAACGTCCTTTACCTCATAACTGTCAAGTAACTCCTTTGAGGATATTCTTCCGCCTTCAACAAGATGTTTTGTTATCACGTCCTTTTCTAGGTTGGATTCCTTTGCCTTCAAAAGATTCAGAATGTTTTTCTTGTCTATTTCGGCTCGAATTAATTCTCTGATTGAGCCTTCATCTCCCTGGAAGAACTTGAGTGACTCGAGCAACTTTTGATAGTATGCTTCGTGTAGGGCTGACATCATTGGTCCCAAATCTCCAGTCTTTTGGAACTCATCCAAGTGCTTCATCAAGACAACACCATAATCATATTTTGTTAGTTTGCTAACTACGCCATCAACGGTTGTTTCAGCAAGAATGATCTTTATCTCATCGTGTGATATGTTACCGGCAGCAATTCCTGCGGGAACATTTCTGCTAGAAATCAGCAACGATTCAGTTTCTGTAATTTCTCTTCCCATTGCCTTGGAAGAGAGAATCAATTCTATATTGTAAAGATCCCATTTAGAAAGATAAGCTCTAACCGCGTTTTTGCCACTAAATGGTGTTGCCTCTGAAATAATTTTATTGGTTTCAACAATGTGGCGGTTAAATGCAACTTCTAAGAGCTCGGCTTCTTTGTACACTGATGCAGACTTTTTGATCTCTTCGCCATACCAAGTTGATTCCAATTGCTTGACCATCTCTGTTACACTATTTGCCTTGAGCAGGTTTTGTAAAAATTCTTCAGAAAGAAAATTTATTGCAATTGACTGTAACCTTCCAAATGAAGATGCGTATTGTGATGCGCCCATTACAGTATCTTCTCCAGGATTGTATTCTTTATCTCATCTTCGCTACTTCTAAGCAGTTCTTCAAAAGTCAAATCAATTTCTTTCGTACCCTCTTTGTTTTCAGCGATAAAACCGCCTAGAGTTTGAATTGTAGAACCAACTTTTACCCCACTCTTGAAAAATTGCTTGTCCTCTTCACGGCAATGAACTACTAGTTCCTTAGCAAGCACTTTCTTTGAATAGTCAACCAACTTTTGTAGGACTTGGTTGTATTCCGGTTTTTTTGAGTAACCGTCTAGCTCTTTTTTGATAACATCAAACGTGGAATCTAAATTTTTGTTGATTGCATCGAACAATATCTTCTTGGCTTCAAGTTTTCCAGCCTCAACTATTCTTGCTCCTTCTCTTTCTGCTTTTGTTTTTGCCTCGTTGGCATAGTTCTCCTTAAGCTCCTTAACAACAGAATTTTTTTTAGCATCAATTTCTGATTTTTTGTCGTTTAATTTTTTATCAAGATCAGCAAGTTCGTTTTTTTTTCTATTTTGAATCTCAGTCACAAATTGATCTATACTCATGGTGCTTTGCCTTAGAGTATATCAAGCAATAGGATAATTCCCAGAACGAAACCAATAATCCAAAGTGTTTCAGGAATTACAAAGAAGAATAAAACTTGACCAAACTTTTCTGGTTTTTCTGCTATAATTCCCATACCAGCCGCACCTATTCCCTGCTGTGCGCTGCCAGTACCGATCAAACCTCCTGCTATTGCAATAGCAGCAGCAAGTGCCAAAATAGGCTTTGCTAATGCTGAATCTCCACCCTCAGCAGCAAAAGCTGGAGGTGTAACAAATGTCATAACTAACATAACAGCCCCCGCAACAATAGCGAGATAGGAAAATTTTTTCCTGCTATGAGCCATCTGATCTCGCTGCTTCCCTAACGTTATATTAACCATATTATGAAAATCTTGATCGAGGTTTTTTATTCTATGGGAAGTTCTGGTTTGTTTCCCCATTCTCCCCAAGAACCAAGATAGACTTTGACGTTTGTGAATCCAATTTTCTTTAATACCACAAATGTATTTGCCGCCCTATATGCCCCTTGACAATAAGTTACAACTTCTGCATCTTTTGGCATTTGATATAGTTTAGAAAGATCATCATTATTTTTGAGAGTTCCATCATTGGCAATGTTTTCAGTATAGTCTATGTTAGTTGATGTTGGTATGTGACCACCTCTAGCTGCTCTTACAAGTTCACCATCAAACTCTTCCTTTGAACGCACATCTAAAATTGTAATTTTGTTAAGGTTATCCAACACATACTCAAACCCCGCTAAAACTTTAGGATTGGGCTTTCCAGAAAAATTGGATGGCTTGTAGCCAGTTGGAATTGTATTCCAAGCACGTCCTTCATTCTTCCATTTTGTAATGCCGCCGTCAAGCATTGATACGTTGGGATGTGAAAAATATTCAAGCAGCCAAACTCCTCTGGCGGCAAGCATTCCAGAGACGTTATCATAGAAAACTACTTTTTTTTCTTCCGAGACGCCTACCTGCGAAAAAATTTTTCTAAACTGTTCATTAAAGGAAGATATTCCATTCTGGCTTGTATCAATCCAGTGAAAGGAGAAAAGGTCCAAGTTTACAGCATTTGTAATGTGTCCCTGAGAATATTCTTGGAAGGACCTTGCGTCAATCAAAATAAGACTAGGATCATCAATAATTTTCTCTAGTTCTGCTGTGGTGATTAACACAATTTTGTATATTGTTGACGGTAAATGAATTTGTCTAGATTAAAATAAAAAAAAGAAAAAAAAGATGGAGTTTTTCACTCGAATACGTATGCTCGTTCACCGTTCTGGGCGATGTCCAATCCGACTTCCTCCTCTCTTGGAGTAACTCGAATTCCACCTGGCCAGATTGCGTCCATAATCTTCAGTATAGCAATTGTCACAGCGAACGTGTAAGCAACGGACATACATGCTGCCACTATGTTAATAGCTTGTTGCTCAAATCCTTCTGCTGTTCCAGTCCACGCACCAATACCGTCACCGGTATCCCAAATGTGTGGGCTTGCTAGTGTTCCGGTCAAAACTGCACCAGTGAAACCGCCTATTCCGTGTACTCCCCATACATCGAGGGCGTCATCCCATTTGCGCGAGTTTTTGAACGCGACAGCGCCGTAACAGAGGGTTCCTGCAGCAACTCCGATTATGATTGAAGCCATAGGGCCAACCCAACCAGATGCTGGAGTAATTGCTACCAAGCCTGCTACTGCACCAGTTGCAGCACCTGCGATACTGGGTCTTCCAGTATGTCCCCATGACATCAGTAACCAAGTTACCGAAGCCATGCCAGTTGCTGTGTTAGTTACAGTCCAAGCGCTGACAGTAATACCGTCTGCTAATACTTCGCTTCCTGCGTTGAATCCGAACCAGCCGAACCAGAGTATTGAAGCTCCCAGTACGACCATAGGTATGTTGTGTGGTTCCATTGGAACCTTTCCATATCCAAGTCGTCTACCAAGAACTAGAGCTGCTGCTAGGGCTGCAAATCCTGAAGTTATATGAACTACAGTACCGCCTGCAAAGTCAAGACCATACGAAGGTGACAGGTCTGGATCAAAGTCCAAGTTTCCTATGTATCCGCCTCCCCAGACCCAATGTGCAATTGGGTCATACACGAAGGTTCCCCATAAGAGTATGAAGATTACCAGAGCGCTGAATTTCATTCGGTCAACTAAGCCACCGACAATGAGAGCTGGTGTGATAATGGCGAATGTTGCTTGGAACATTGCAAACAATTGATGTGGAACTGTTCCAGGCCATCCTTGACTACAATAACCTGTTGTTTTCATCTGTTGCATTTGGTAATAATCAGACCAAGTGCCTTCACATGAGCCTGGTTCACCTAGTGGTGCCCAGTGTGAAACTTGATTGAAACCAACGTAGTCCAGGTTACCCATGAACAAGTTTGCATCATTGTCAACTGGTCCAAATGCTAGGGAATATCCCCACAGTACCCATTGTACTGAGATTAGTCCAATGACAATGAATGTCATTCCAATTGTGTTTACAGCGTTCTTTGATCTTGCTAGTCCTCCATAAAGGAATGCTACCCCTGGAGTCATGAACAAGACAAGAGATGATGCTGTCAACATCCACGCAGTGTCACCTGTATCTATGAAACAATACATGTCCGGTGTGCCATCGTCATCTGTATCATACCAACATTCGTTGGGATTACCAGTATAGATTCCGGCGCCCGGTACTCCGACTTGATACCCATCCATTCCATCAACGATTGATTGGGCATATGCCTGAGCCATTGCTCCCGTCGCGGTGAGCGCGACTGCGACCATAAGTAATAGAGCATACTTATGATTTTTAGAGTTCATCTAATTGCATGCGCGAATTGAACTAGTTATAAACCTAAAGTTGTGTTATTTACAAATTAGGTCATTAACTAAATATACATATATAATGATATTATCATAATATTCTAATATTGTGTTACACTTTCTAGGCATGAAACTGGATATGAATGGTAAAAATTGCATTGGTGGTTTATGTTGAAGCCACAATTCCCAAAACTCTCAGTATTTGAAACGTTCAAAACAAAAAGAGAACAGCTGACGGGGGAGGCTATTAGGCAGAGACACATCATATCCCATCTTGCCAAGGAAGACAGTTCTACATTAACGACTCGTACGGCTATTGCCCAGAATATAGCAAAAAAAAATAATCTTCTTTGGAAAAATATCTATTCCGGGGTTTTTCGCGACTTGGATGAAATTCTTATTCCGTTAGACATCGTTGTGGAGGCTGGACGGTTACCTCTGAAGCGGGGACCTAAGGCGTTGCAGGAGAGTGGTATGCCACACTACCAACTTACAACTAAAGGACTTCTTGTGGCCTTATCGATTGATGATTTTGACCAAAAAGACTCTGTTTTGGACGAGTTTTTATCAAAGGCTGAAATAAAAGAAAAAGAATTTGCAGATGTTGTTAAGACATTAGTAAAAATTTCGCCAAAATTTACATATTCGATGTTTGAGGTTTACGTTAGAGCTTTTTGTGAAGGAAAACTGAAAAATCTTCTGCCGTTTACCATTTCAAAATTTCAGGAAGTATCTGACAACGCTTTTGCAATTCAAAATGAGTTATTGACAGGATTTACGACATTGTCAAAATCTAAAAAATTTGATGTTCTAAAATTCTTTTCAAAATTCACGTAATAGTACATTAAATCGTGTCTTCCTTACCAAACTGGCCAAACAGTGATGATATGGTTATTGTTCTTCCTGTTTTCTTTTTGATATAGCATCTTTCATAGTATTGGCAATCTAGACAGTCTAGTGACGGCTCTATTATGGGTGGCTTTGCTTTTGGATCAGCGTTGTTCTTCTCTAGTAGGTCATGAAATACCTTAGTTCGCCTAACCACCTCCTCAAACATCTTTTGATTCCTGTTTGTAACAAATGAATCCTCTTTTCCGTCTGGTGTGATGTAGACAATAATTCCTTCAATTTTGTCGAACAGCCACATGCAGGCATTTAGGTATAACATATCTACAGCCAGTGGATTTTCTGGAAACTTGTCAATGGATCTAAAGAGCAAGACAACATCATCCTTAATCATGTCTGCCTGCCCTTTCAGAGTCAGTCCTCCATCCAAGTCATACTTGCCAACAGTAGCATTAGATTTCATTTTTCGGAACAATCCTCCCAAGACTTTGTTGAATTGTGTCTGTTCAGTCTCGAGTGGATCAATTCTATCATAGAAGGAACGCCGCAGACATTTTGTAGCTTCGTGGAGGTAAATTGTGTTGGTGTCCTTTGTATCAATCTTTAATGAAACGACCTCATCAATAGAGTCGAAGGCATCTTTTACAACCTGCTTATAGTCTCTATCGCCAGCACCGCCACCTGCAAATAAAGGTCCCATAACGAATCAGCTAAAATTTTGGAACATAAAAATGTAAAAATTCATCTAAAAGTAGAAAAATAATAAAAAAGTTGAAAAGATGGTATATTTATGCGTCTGGTGCTCTTGCATGTCCCTTGCCACGCAGTCCAAACACTACGACTGCCATAGCAATTAACACACCGATTGCTGCTCCAAATGCTGCCATAGATGCTTCTGCCATTGTTGAAATGCTAAAGCTCCATCATATATAGTATTGTTAATTTTTTTTAGATTTTTACAAATAATCACAATTTTCAAATTTTATGATACAGAACTAATCATTTTCTGAGAAATCAAATTTTAAAGTGTTTTCCTGCCCTGTAGTTATCGAACTAAGGTTGAAGAATGCCTGACCAGAAACCCTCCAATTTAGTTCGTTTTTGGTCAATGTTTCCCAAAGTTCAGGAGTGTTGCCAGTATTTGTGATAGTAAATTTTTCACCAATAATAGATGGTCTTTCATTGAGTATGATAAAGTAATTTGGAGATGCAAGAAATCCCTCTGGGATAGTGCCCAACCCACCTACAGCAATTCGGGCGTCATTATGATAGACTGAATATTTTATGTGTTGAAGCATGACAGACTTGAAGTTTGGATTCGCAACCTTAAATTTTATTTCAAGCGTTGCCTGCTTTTCAGTAACCTCTAGTATGGAAATGTCAAATAATTCTATCTCAAGTGGCAATACCTGCTGCTGAGTTGACGGTGAGAAAAATCCTCCCCCCACGTCACTAACTACTGAAGTACCAGTTAACGTAAACACAACTAGAATTACAACAAGTACACCAGCTGCAGCGCCAACAATAATTCTAGGATTCACCGTTTTTGATTCTTGTGTACATTTCTTAAATGTTGAGATAAAGTGCATATAGTGCTATAGACTCATTATATTATGCAGTATTTTCAAGCAGTACAAATTGGAAAGCAGAGAGCAAACAAAGCGCAAATGGTTTTGTTTGATATATCTGGTTTTGCGATGCTAACTCTTACCACTAAGAAGATTGATGGAAAATTTGTTCCCGTGGGAGAGGAATCTTTTGTTACAGTGATTAAAACTGATGACGGTTTTGTTATACTTTTGGTAGACGAAGGCGGATTTACCAAGGCACAGACAAAGGCATTAGAGAAGGAAGAAGCAAAAAAAATACTCGACAAAGTTTTGGCTTCTGGTATTGCCGAATTTCCAAGCAAGGAGATAAAAATTTGGACTGACACATATCCTACTGTGCAAGACGAGTTAAAGTAATCAGCTTATAGAACTATCTCGGTTCCTACACGCAGACCCTTCATAGCATTTTCAATAGTTTTAATGTCCGCTTTGATAATTCTTGTTTTAATTTTTGATCTCTCAATTACTTTTAGTGCAACAATGTCCATAAGATCATAACCGCCAGCCATCGAATCTTCACGTACTAACATGTTGCGAAGATCCCTTATGTCTATTCGTGTGAATTTTTTAGCTTTTTTATTTTTGTTAGGATCCGAGTCGTATATCCCATCAACGTCAGTGGCATTTAGAAACTCGGTTGCCCTTACTTTTTCTGCAATTAGTGCAGCAGTACCATTTGTACTTTGACCTGGATGTAGCCCTCCTGCAACAACGATGAGACCGCTGTCCACTGCGTTTTTTACTTCAGTCAAAGTTGTTGGGGGATGGGGGTAAGCCTTGCCCTTTAATGCATAAATCAGCAGCTTGGCGTTTAGTCGCGATATCTCAATTCCAAGCTCGTCTAAAGTGGATTCGTCTGCTCCTGATGATCTAGCATGAGAGATAAAATATCGTGCAATCTTTCCGCCGCCAGCAACTATTACTGGTTGGTATGTTTTGCTTTTCTTTACAAAAAATGTTGCATAATCCTTCAACATCTTTGTCTGATCCATACTAAACACTTGACCGGAAAGTTTGATGACAATTCTTTTTTTCATTATTTCAGATCACCAAGGATTGATTTTGCAGCCATTTCAACTTTTTTTCGATTTTTTGCAGGGGTATAAACCCTTAAAATTTTCATAAACCCAGACATTACCGAAACAAGTTGAATGTTTGAAATTTGTATTTCTTTTGCTTTTGTTTTATTGTTATCCACCTCTAAGAGAATAATGGATTTGGACTCCTTTTTTGATGGAGATAACGGAATTGAGGATGTGTTAGAACTGTCAACAAAAATTTCATTAATGTCTACCTTGGAACTTTTTGAAAGCTCTTCTCTAATATCTCGCATGCGCTTTTTTGTTATTGTAGTTCCAGTTAGAGCCAATTCAAAGACTGGTTTGAATAAATTCCTGTTTTGATAATCTGTAGCAATTTTTTTCGCGGTTTTTAGTTTGGAATTATGTTCAGGAAGGCTTAGCAGCTTGGAGAGAATTACTTCGTCAGACAATTTCAGATAATCATCAAGATTCATTGAGGTAAGCTCAAGTTCCTCTTCTGCTAGATTCATTGACTCTAGCAGCATTACTTCGCCAGCCCTAACCGTCTTATGAAAATAGACGGCCTTGAACATCTGATATCTAGATATCATCATAGTTTCAAAATTTACTAGCGCTGACTTGTCAAGTGCCAGTTTGTTTTTGTATACGTCTAAAGAAAATGTCAGCCGATTGTGGTCAATCTTTGCGTGTTCAGCGCCCGTAAAGTGTCCGTCCCTAAGCAGGTAATCCATAATGTCAGCACTTAAAGCACCAGATATTATTTCATTCAAAAACTGGAATTTCGAGTCGCCGAAAGCCATCTTTGTTATGAATCTCTTATCGTATCCGTTTTTTGAAATCAAATCGCCAATCTTTGTCTTCAGTATGATCTCTTTTCCTATGTCCTCATGGGAGTGTCTTTTCTTTTGTAGAAGCTCCTCAAAAATATGTGAAAATGGACCGTGCCCTATGTCATGTAACAAACCGGCAAATCGTAAATTTTGAATGTCATCAACAGAAATTAGTCCCTTTTCATAAAGTGCATGGCCAGCCATTGAAGCAATGTGCATTACGCCAAGAGAGTGCTCAAATCTGGTATGCTGCGCGCCTGGATAGATTAAATGTGCGCTTGAAAGTTGCCGTATTCTTCTTAGTCTCTGAAAAATTGGTGTGTCTATGATTTTCAGCTCGCTATCATAAACTCTAACAAAATCATGAATAGGATCAATGATGTCAATGTGTGTCTTTTTCATGATCCTATTTTCTTGGAAATGATTTTCATAATTTCCTTATGAGTATTCTGTTTAGTGTCAGATGAAACCATCTTCCATCTGTGTTTTTTTGCAAGCCTGCGATATATTCGAGATATTTTTTTTGAAAAATTTTTATTTTTTTCAAATCTGTCCCTTTTAGATTTTTTGCGTGAAAATGAGTCGTCTTGTGAAGCGTCTAAAACAATAACAAGATCTGCCTTTGGAAGACCCTCTTCCAGTTTTTGTAACCATTTTTCCTTCAACCCGTTAGCAATGCCATATACAAGATTAGAGTGATAATACCTGTTCATTACCAATACAGAATTTTTTGAAGACGCTTTTTGTATCTCCTCAAGTTTTTCCAATCTGTTTGCTGCATAAAGATAATGAATAATTTCTGGAGGAAAATTTCTTTTTCCAGAAAGATGGTTTTTGATTTCCTTGCCGACAATGGTTGAATAATCAGGAAAGCTGAAAACTGCGGTCTTAATTTTTATTCTTCGCAATGCTTTTACCAACATTTCTGTCTGTGTTTTCTTTCCTGCTTGATCAAGACCCTCAATTGCAATAATCAATACTGAATGTGACTGTCTCAGGATTAAAAATCTATCAAAATTTATAACATAAAAAAAATCAATTAAAAAAATGGGTCTAGTAAAGCACGTAGCCAAGGAGTTTTTTAAGGAAGTAGATGACAAGTCAAGAGAGTTTTTTGAGTTTGTATTGCCACCTATTGACTTGCATGAAGAAAATGATAACCTAATTGTTACAGTAGACATTCCTGGCTTTGACAAGAGTGACATCAAGGTTTCGATGAATGGTAATGTGCTATCTATCAACGCAGAAAAAAAAGATGTGGCGAATGGCAGAACCATAATGAAGCAACGACCACGTGTAATAGATAAAAAAATGAGACTGCCAATAACTGTTAAAGAAGGAGAAGAGAAAGTAAATTCTGCAAAATATACTGATGGCGTGCTAACAATTGAAATCCCAATTACGAAGAAGGGAAAAGAGATCTCGCTAGATTAACGATTTCTAGATGCTACAAATATTCCCATAATTGCTGCAGACACAATCATTCCAATCATTCCAAGTGTTTCATTTGACTGGAACAGGAACACAGAGCCAAAAAATACGGCTCCTGATAATATGCTTCCTGACAGCAACGTATTCGAGCCACGCCTACTTTTTTGCTGCAGAACGCGGTTCTCGTCCATGAATTTTTTTATCTCTGGTGCAATTGTAAGAGTATCGTCAAGTGCCTTTGCAAATCTTTTGAACGAGTGCTTGATCTCTTCTATGTATGCGTCCTTGATCAAACTTTCCTCTTCTAGAATTTGTCTTAGAACTTTGATGAACTTGAAATCAACCTTGTGGGTATGGTAGATTCCCTCGATGATGGTTGACATTCTAAGGTATAATGCAAGATGCTTTGGAAGCTTGAATGGAAACTTTGACATCGTCTTGTTGGCAAGGGTCATCAGTGCTTCTACTTCCATCTCATCTGGCTTTTTGCCATACATTGATTTTATGGACATGTCGATTCCCTTTTCTATCACTTCCCGGTTAAAGTCGGGTGCCAGCATTCCAAGCTCATCCATTGCGTTTACAGTTCTTGGTGGGTTTTTTTCCACAAGAGCAAGATAGAGGCGCACAAGGCGCAATCTAGTCTCATCGTTCAGCCTTCCAACCATCCCAAAGTCGTACAGGATTAATGTTCCATCATCCCTAACCGAGATGTTTCCCGGATGCGGGTCTGCATGGAAGATGGAATGTCGCAAAAGCATCGTAAAGAATACCTTGTGTACATCAATGACTAGTTTTTGCCTGTCAATTCCCTTTTTGTCAAGCTCCTCAATGTTGGTTATCTTGATGCCTGGAATGTACTCCATCGTGAGTACGTTCTTTGTTGAATAGTCGTCATGCACCTCCGGAATTACTACGTTGTCGTATGGCTCCATATTCTTTTTTATTTTTTTCAGGTTTTCAGACTCTTTGGAATAGTCCATCTCCTCATGAATCGACTCACCAAACTGCTTCATTATAGGAATGATTGAGAATCTTAAATTTGGATCAACGAACTTCATTACAAAAGGAATTATCTTCATCAGAACCTTGAGATCTCTTTCTACTTGCTTTTCAATTCCTGGCCGCCTTACCTTGACTATTACTTGCTGTCCGTTCTTTGTTGCTCGATGCACCTGACCAAGCGATGCACCGGACAGTGAGTTTTCATCCAGATCGTCAAACTTTTCTTCAATCTTGCCAATGTCTTTCTCAATTATCGGCTTAACTTTCTCAAATGGAACAGCTGGTACGCTGTCTTGTAATTTAGATAATTCTTCTAGATATGGTTGTGGCAGTATGTCTGCGCGTGAAGAGAGCCACTGTCCAAATTTTATGTAAACGGGTCCTAGAGATATACAAACGTTAAGAATTTTTCTTGCGTTTTTTCTAAACCTCTTTTCGTCAACATTATTTCCATCCTGTTTTATCCACAGTTTTCTGTCTTTGCGTAATGCAAGAAATACTGGCACTAACTTGAAAAAGACTTGGATTATTCTAAGTGTTGAAATATTTCTCGCCTCATTGAGGTTTTAATTTTTTAGATACACTATAGCTGATGTAGCCTATTACTATAGAAGCAATTAAACCAGAAAGGATTGATGATTGTTTTGCATTTTTGTTTTTATTGTAAAGATAAGATCCTACCTTTCTGCCGCCAATAATTGCGCCAGCCAAGCCAATCAGTACTTCTGGAGCATCCCACACTAAATGGCGTATTGGGTCACTCCTTGGATCGTATTTGTCCATGTGGACGGTATACTTGTCATCATACTCACGTATGTGCAAGTTTCCATAACGGTATTGCTTTTTTGCGCCCTTTTTGTCACCAAGCTTGGTCTCTCGTGCTCCTTCGAGCATGAATTGCCTTAGATGTTTTGGGACATCAATTTCATTCATTTTGATGATCGGGTATTTCTGTAATTGCTTATATTGTTAGCTAGAGCGATCTACACTATTTCAGGAAGTTGATTAATAATTAAAAGTGGAGAAAGAGATAAGCCAATCAAGATAATCTTAATTTGACTGTCTCTTTTCCATCATACCTCTTAAACGCATATTAAAAAAGATTTCAGTTAACAAATACTCATGCCTAGTCCTCAAAAAGAATATGCCTAAGATTCTGTCTTTTTACTAACGTATGGAATTTTTCCCTTTTTGATAAATGGAATCTTGCCTTTACTGTATAGTTTGTAACCAATTACAATTACAAATGCTAGAAAAATTAACCCGCCTATTATAGAGCCGTAATCCGTGTTGTCTGCAAATGGATTGATTGTGATGGTAGTATCATACGTAATGGTATGTTCATCACGAACTGCATCCTTGTATGAAACTATGATCCTAATGTCATGTTCTCCAAAACTAAGCAAGCCGTTAGATTCTATTGGCATGTTAAATGGAATCGGTGAATCAGGCTCTATTTCGTCGATGTACTGGGAAGACTCTCTGATGTTAGAATCACCTAGTGGCAGTAATTTGACAAATCCAAACAAACCATCAGCATTTCCTTCGTTTAGTATTTCACCAATTACCGTCTTCTTTCCTGACAGTTCGATTACCTTCACCCCATAAATCGACGGTTTGATCAAACCGTTAATGTAAAGGTCTGCAACTCTTATCAGCGATTGTTTATCTCCATGTGCATTGGAATAAGTTATCTTCATGGGAATACGCAGTGGTTCATTTTTCAAACTTTCTGGAACAAACACATTAAATGAAAATGTCTTCGCAGAGTTTGGATTAATGTTTCCTATTTTCCAGTAATTTTGATCAAAAATTACTTTCTCGACATTTGTAGTAGATGTGCTTGCAGAAGAAATTGATGTGTCTGTGTTTTGTAATACTATGTTAACATTTGATAACGTGGCGGAGCCAGAGTTCGAAATTTCTAAAGTTACGTCATTATTTGTGATTGAGGTTATCACAGGAGTGAGAGATTTGAGATTTAGAATGCTTTCTCCTGGTAAAGTAAAAGTAAACTGAAATGAGTTCTGTCTTACCCCAGATGATTTTAACCTTGAATAATCTATTTCTACAGAGCCGGGATAAGTTTTGATTAATGCACCGTCAGATATGTCTACATAAAATGTAAGATGAAAATTGCTTCCTGTCGTTGCCCTTGTGTTGCTGTCCGCAAGGATTGGATAGTTTATTCCCTGTGGTGACTGGAAGTATGTCGGTAGAGATAGCTGTCCTTTAATGCCAACTATATCGGTTGTTGATATGTTAGCAAATTCTACTGTAAATGGAACGTTTTTGTCACCTGGTCCAACTTCCATCTTTTCCGTTGAAGTTCCAAAGTAAGCATCAAGTAACTTTACTCCAACTATGCCCGATCGCAAAACTCCTTGTGGGGGCTTGTCATCAAGCTGTCCATAAGCATGAAAGACTGGAATGCTACAAACTAGCACTAACAAAAAAACAAGTTTTGTGAGATCCATTATGCAACAACCTCCAGCTCTGGGGAGTGTTCTCCCTCAAATGCACGACCATCCTTAATTGTAATAATTCGATCAACGTCTCCAAACTGTGCTCTCTCGTGAGTTACAACAATGAAGGTCTGCCCCAGATCCTTTGCCATCTTCTTCATTACTTCTATGACATTTTTTGCAGTAACCGAGTCCAAGTTTCCCGTAGGCTCGTCTGCTAAAACTATTGTTGGATTGTTTACCAGTCCACGCGCAATGGCAGCCCTCTGAGCCTGACCGCCAGAAATTTTGTTTGCCCTTTTGAATAATTGATCTTTCAAGCCAACTTTTTCAAGAATCTCCTTTGCCTTATCACCGGTTGAAGAATCAAACTGTATTTGGCTGGGAAGAAGGACATTTTCTAATACCGTAAGATCAGCCAGAAGATTGGCAAACTGGAAAACAAAGCCTAGTTTTTTATTTCTAAAAGTAGAGATCTCGTTATCAGTTAAGTTGCTGGTGTCAAACCCATCTACCAGAACTTTGCCCTCCGTTGGCTTATCCAGCAATCCAATCATGTTTAGTAAGGTAGATTTTCCGGAACCAGAGCTTCCTATAACCAATACAAATTCGCCCTTTTTTACAGAAAATGAAACGTTGTCAAGTGCTCTAACCTTGGTTTCTGCTTCCCCGTAGATCTTGGTCACATTTTCTAATTGTAATGCAACATCAGACAGCTCTCATCGCCTCCACTGGTTGTTTTTTCGTAGCACGATACGAGGGATATATTGACGCAATCATGGCCAGAATGAATGCAATGAAAGCTGTCTCACCAATTTTTTGCCAGTTATAGTTAACCTCTAGTGCCAAACTGCCCCCAAACTCCATATTTGTTATTTTGGCATAGGTAGTATAACCCAGACCCAATGCGGTACCTGCACCAGCACCCATTGCACCAATAATCATTCCCTGCATGATGAACAGAATCAAAATGTCTTTGCGTCTAGCACCAATGGCTCGCATAATACCAATTTCCCTTGTTTTGCTGTTTACTAACATCATTTGTATGGTAAGAATGGCAAATGCAGATGACCCCATTCCGAAATAACCAATTAAATTAATCATGGCAATTCCGGATCTGAATCCTGCAAGAGTTGATTCCGCAGATTCTTCAATAGTTTCAGCCCTTAGGTTATCATTTGGAAATGCCTGTAAGAATTGGTTTTTAATTTGTTTTGCGTCATAGGGGCTTGCTGATTCTTGCAATCTAACCATAATTGATCCTGATTCACCTGATCTATCCAACATGTCACGCAAAGTATCTATGTGAATGATGACACTTCTGTCAAATCCCTGTCCACCTGCAGTTCCAGAAATGCCAGTTACAACGAACCGCTTTTTTTGGTCGATACCCCATTGGTCTGTTATAGTAAGTTTTACACTATCACCAACCCGGACTGGTTGGCATTCACCTATGTCGACATCTCCTGTTACTGTTGGGTCAGTTCCGCTAGACATGAAAAATCCGCCTCGGGAACAACCACCAAGATCAGATGCAACCGATTCTCCAACAACAATTGAGTTGCGCGCATAGACATATTGCCCATCACCTACCGTTTCGTGGATAGTTGATGTTCTAATGTCAGAAATGGGATCAACACCAAGAACAGGTACGTTAAACTTCTCATGTTGCTGTCCTAAAATTCTAGTCTCTGCAGTTGCCGACGCTTCTAACCTTGGCGTTGCTGCCTCAACGCCTGGAATTCGTTCAAACCAATTAATTAAAACAGTATCTGATTTTTCAATGGTAGATTTCTCTTCGTCATAAACGTAAATGTCTCCAAAACGATATTCTGACATGTCACGGATTATGGCATCATAGATTCCCTGAAAAATTACAAAATTTACATTGATTACTAAAATTCCAATCGAGACAGCCAGCACAGCCCCAATCAAGCTTCCCCTTTTGTTTACCAGCATTCTCTTTGCCAGATGAAATCGGTAATCCATGTACGAAATCTAATTGTACAAAATATAAAGGATCTGTATCATAGTACTAGTATATAGGACATAATTAACTATAATAACCACTAATTATAATATACATGCATTGAAACTTAACAAATTAGACAATTATGATATGAAAATTCTTGCAATTTTAACTATTGACTGTAGGACGCCGGACAGGCAAATTGGAAAAAAAGTTGGTTTGTCAGGCGTTTCTGTAAAATCACGAATAACTAAAATGGTAAGGTCAGGAGTTATTCAAAACTTTACCATCAAAGTAGAACCACCGTCTTTGGGATATGGTGTAATCTACATGATCGCGCCAAGTGACGATGAAGCTGGTATAGTAAAAAAGCTAAGACTGATTGGCGAGCCATTTTTTGTTGTACCATGCCTTGGTGACATAACGGCATGTGCAATCGTCGTGGAAAAAGACCTAGATCAAAAGATAGAGTTGGTGAAAAATCTCATTATGAATGCTAGGATCGTTCTAACCATGGATGCAAAAGATTCTGAGTTTAGGGCGGATCTAACAAAAACTGACTTTAAGATTCTTGAAAAGCTGTTGAAAAACCCAAAAGAAAAAATTGATACCATTGCCAAATCTACAAAACTGTCGACAAAAACCGTTACAAGAACTATTGAAAAATTTGAGGCAAATCCGGCAATTCAATTTACCATAATTTATGATCCAAGGAAATTAGAAAAGTTCATTGCGTTTGCACTCCTTGCGATGGTGCAAAGCAATATTAAAAAAATAAAAAAAGAGATAGAGACTAGTTTTGGCGACAATTTCTGGCAGGTTCCGTTTACTGCCAAGGAATTGTTGGTTTTATTCATGTACAGTGATAATATCTATAATGCAGACACAATGCACCACAAGATCAAGAAGATTGATGGTGTCGTCTTTACGGAAGTGTTTTTCCCGAAAAAGATAACGATGCCAACAAACTGGATAAGCAATTCAATCAAAAATGCAGCAAGATCAGAGAAGCTGCACTTGCCGATCAAACAAATTATTTGATCGACGTTGGTATCATTGGTATCACCGTGCTGAAGCCTGAGTTTTCTTGGCTGCTGAATAAGAAAATTCTTAAGATGATCAAACTGCATGACTGAGCAGTTTGAAAAAAAAGACAGTATACAAAGGGAAGCCGGTCAGCATTGATGTTTACAATCTGACAATAGAAGGCCGAAAGGTTCGCCGTGAATTAATTCAGCATCCAGGTGCAGCTGCAATTTTGGCATTTGATGAAAATGGTAAAGTCATTTTAGTAAAACAGCATAGATTTCCACACGGCTATATTCTAGAAATTCCTGCAGGCACACTTGAAAAACGTGAAAAACCAATCAATTGTGCATATCGTGAGATAATTGAAGAAACTGGATATGAAGCGAAAAAAATGACTAAACTGATTTCCTATTTTCCATCAGTTGGCTACAACAAAGAGGAAATCCACATTTTCGTTGCGTCCGGCCTGAAAAAGAAATTTGAGTTAGAATTGGATAACGATGAGTTTATCACGGTAGTAAAAATGGATATTAAGAAACTAATAGGCATGATCAAAACTGGAAAAATAATTGATTCCAAAACAATTTGTGCAGTTATGGTATATGCGGCAAAGAAAAAACTGCTGTGATTTATTTTCGATAAGTTGGTTGGACCAGATCAGATATGTCTGACCAGGACTGTGCAATTTTTTCAAATATGTAAATTAGGTCCAAAAACGCGATTGGTGTTTGTTTTTTATGCTCAAGTGACGAGCGAATTTTAGAGACTTTTTCCTGATGCTGTCCATGTAATTTTATGGCCTCTATTGCCAGAGAACGATTATTTGTGATAAATGCGTCAATTGCCTTTTTTTGAATATTCTCAATGTCTTTTGCAATTTCGTATATCTTCTTCTGATCAGTACCTGATAGGGAAGTGTCCGTTATGGATTTTGACAGATCAACAATAGTATCGCCAGCAGTCTCAAGAATGTTCCCAGCTATCCTATAATCGAGAATGTCTATATTTTCCAGATTAAAAATTCCCGCTAGTCTTCTGTCAACCATCGTACTTCTGATGAAGCGAACTAGGAGGAAATACTGTCTGTTTATCTCATCGTCACGGTTTGGAATTGTTTGAAGGTTTGTGCTATCACCTGTTGTTAGGGTGGATAGTGTTTCATCAAACATGCCAAGTGCGATTGAGCTCATTCTTTTAAAAATTTTTTTCGGGTTGAGCGACGTCTCATCAAGCAGGAACTGACCATCAATATTTGAAGCATCTTCGTCTAGAATTTCCATGCCAACCAATCTTCTCATTGACTCACGTATGATCTCTCTGTCTTTGACCGAGATTGTAGATTTGCCCTTAATCTTGATGGTGTCATATCCAAGCAGATATGCACCGGTAATGTTAGCCGCTATGTTTTCCTCGTTTGGAAGCGGATATTCTATCTCAATTTCCTTAGACAATTTCCTGCCCTCATCTATTGTGATTGAAAGGCTGTTTTCTAAAGTCTCAATCTGGACCTGTGAGCTCTTGACCAGATTATGGGCATCCACCCACTGCTTTGGAAGTGAAACCATGATGCTGCTACCAATCTTTTGCAGGCGTCGTGTAAATTTAGACAATTTAAACTAGTTTAATTAGTATAGACCATATTCTTATATTTTTATATAAATTTAAACTAATTCATGAAGGCGAGAGCATTTTGTCCAGCTCACATTACAGGTTTTTTTAAGGCAGAGATTGATGGGAAAGATCCAAATCGTCTTGGTTCGTTGGGTGCTGGGTTTTCAATTCAAAAGGGCGTAAGGACAACAGTCATTCTAAGTTCCAGAAATTCTAGCGATGCTGCAAAATTCCACATACAAATTAAGGGATTCAAGACTGGTGATGTCCGCGTTTCTGAATATGTACTGAACGAGTTTCTTGCTGGCAATGATGATTATTTCGTTGACGTAATTCATGAATTGAATGTCCCTGTAGGATATGGGCTTGGCTGTAGCGCCGCTGTTGCACTATCATTAGCACTTGCGTTGAACCAGGCACTAAAGACGGGTTTTTCAAAAACCAAGGTTGGTCAGATTGCCCACTTGGCTGAAATAAGATGCGGGACTGGTCTTGGCGATGTCTTGGCATCATATCACGGAGGGTTCGAAATTCGGACCAAATCTGGCGCGCCAGGAATAGGCGAACTGGAAAAAATAGATCCAAAGGAGAAGTTAGACGTCCTGATAATCTGCTTTAACCCAATTTCTACTAAAAAATTCCTAGGGGAGAAAATTTCCCTAGTGAATGGATTGGGCGGCAAGATGGTTCAGGAATTAATCGAGTCCAAGGACATGAACGAATTTCAGGATAAATCGATAAAATTTGCAAAATACATCAAGATAGTAACCCCAAAAATGAACAAGGTGGCTAGCGAGCTTCGTAAAAATGGGATAAAATGTGGTGTTGCACTGTTTGGTGAGACAATCTTTTCGTTGGTACCACCTAGTGAAAAACAGAAAGCGTTACAAATTTTAGAAAAATATGACGGTCTCGTTTTATCCTCAAAGATAGATAATTCCGGTGCCAGGCTAGATTAAAGATAATTTACGGTGGTTTGTTGAAGATTCCCAAATCTCATCCGCGCTTTGTCTCTCTCAGCATACGGGAGAAAATTGTAAAGGGCTACAATGATGGTCTTGTTGCAAAAGAAGGTCTTTTAGCTCACGGACGCGGGGAAGCATTTGATTATCTGGTGGGTGAAAAGACAACCAGAACAGCAAAGGCTGCAATTAACGCTGCTGCTGCCACATTGCTTTCTGCCCAAAGTCCGGTAATCTCTGTAAATGGAAATGTTGCCGCACTTTGCCCAAAAGAGATTGTCCAGCTTGCCAAAGCTACCAAGGCAAAGATTGAGGTAAACCTGTTTTACTATGATGAAAATAGGAAGAAAAAGATTGTAAAATCGCTAAAAAAGGCAGGGGCAAAGCAGGTTTTAGGCACAAATCCAAGGTCATATCGGAGAATTGGCGGACTAGACAGCCCCAGACGAATCGTGGACAAGGATGGAATTTTTGCGGCAGACGTAGTTCTTGTTCCACTTGAAGACGGAGACAGAACTGAAGCGCTGCAGAAGATTGGAAAAACTGTCATCACATTTGATCTTAATCCACTATCTAGAACTGCCCAGACAGCCGACATCACAATTGTAGACAATGTTATTCGTGGAATGAGGCTTCTTGTCTCAGCCTGTAAGAAATCCAAAACGGTAAAAACTAACTTTAACAACAAGAGGGCTTTGTCCTCTACAATTTCAGAAATCAAGAATAATTTGAAGAGGAGAGGTTCACTTGCATAAGACGATAAATGACATTATAGCAAAAAAAGGCAGCAAGAAGATCTCCGTAGTTACCAGCTATGACTATACCATGGCAACGCTTTGTGACCAGGTAGACGTTTTGCTTGTAGGAGATAGTGCTGGAATGGTGATGCTTGGCTATGAAAACACCGCTCCGGTCACCATGGATGAAATGGTGCTGTTTACAAAGGCAGTCAGCAACGGAAGGCAAAATGCTCTGATTGTTGCGGATCTTCCAAACAAGTCATATGAAAATGAGGCTGATGCAGTTGCAAACTCTGAGCGGCTGATCAGGGCTGGGGCAGATGCCGTAAAACTGGAGGGAAGGCTTCCAGATATCATCAGGGCAATTATCAAGGCTGGAATCCCCGTGATGGGCCATCTTGGGCTTTTGCCGCAAACAGCCAAAAAATACACGGTTCAGGGAAAAACAGAATCTGATGCCAAAGTCTTGTTGGCTGACGCCAAGGCACTGCAGGACGCAGGAGTGTTTAGTATAGTCTTAGAGATGGTAGCGGCTGAAACCACAAAGCGTATCACAGAAGCGGTTTTTGTCCCAACAATCGGCATAGGCTGCGGAAAGGACTGTGACGGTCAAGTCTTGGTGATTCATGACATGCTGGGGCTTTTTGAGAAGCTAACGCCGAAATTCGTCAAAAAGTACCTCTCTTTGTCGGAAGCGATCAAAAAAGCCGTGGCTGAGTATGTGGAAAATGTCGAAAATCGTACCTTCCCGGCTGAAGAGCACACTTTCCATATGGAGGTTCAGAAATGACCAAACACCCATCCTTGGACATTGTGGAAAGTTATGGCACTGAGCTTTCTGGAAAGAAAATTGTTTTGTGCGTTGCCGGCTCGGTTGCAGCATACAAGTCAATCGAACTTGCAAGACTGCTGATGCGCCATGGTGCAAATGTCAAGTGTGTAATGAGCGGTGCCAGCACAAAGCTGATCAGACCGGACTATATGAAATGGGCTACCGGAAATAATGTTATAACTAAACTAACCGGAAACATGGAGCACATTGAACTTGCGGATTACAAAAGATCTGATCTGATTATCGTATATCCTTCAACTGCAAACACCGTGGGCAAGCTTGCTAATGGCATAGATGACACGCCAATTTCGACAGTACTTACAGTTGCGTTTGGCTCTAAAACTCCAATATTGATGGGTCTTGCCATGCACACAGCCATGTATGAGAATGCGGCTGTTCGCAAAAACATGCAGTTTTTGAAGAAAAAGGTGGATTTTGTATCTCCGCAAATGATCGAGGGAAAGGCAAAGGCGCCAGAACCTGAGGATGTGTTGGACTTTGTTTTGACCAAGTTTGGCCAGTCAAAAAAGCTGAAAGGAAAAAAGATCTTAATGACAGCGGGTCCTACAGTTGAGAAGATTGATCCTGTCCGCGTCATGACAAACATCAGCACTGGAAAGACAGGAACCCTACTGGCATCCGAACTGGTTTCGGCTGGCGCTAAAGTAACCTTGGTTTATGGACCTGGAACTGCCGTCCCGCCAAAAGGCGCCAAAGTTATTCATGTGAGGACAGTTACCGAGATGTTTAATGCGGTAAAGAAGGAGCTTAGGAAGAAATTTGATGTTGTGATTCTGGCTGCTGCTGCATCCGACTTTATTCCAAAAAACTCAAACACGAAGATCAAAAGCAACAAAAATACGGCTATCAAACTTAGGAGGGCACCAAAGATCATAGATCACATCAAAAAACTACACAAGGGAATTCTTGTGGGTTTCAAGGCTGAAGCCAACGTATCAAAAAAGGAGCTGGTTTCCAAGGCAAGAAAGAAACTGAAAGAGTCTCATGCTGACCTGATGATAGCCAACGACATTGGATCAGGATACAACAACTCTGACTATAACGAGGTCTTTTTGGTAGACTCGCAGAGTGTGGTAAAGACGGGGCGCAAAACCAAGGGCAAGATTGCAAAAATTATTCGTAAAAGCATTGAAAAAAATCTTAACTAAAACCAAGTACAAGATGATATGATGGTAGGACCACAAGATGGCGGATTTGGGTTTGACCAATCCAAAAAATACACATCCGTTGACAATTTGGAGAAGGTCTGCGTTCAGTGCCAAGCTGGCCAGCACAAAAAATGTCTAGCCAAGACAAAGGAACAGCCAAGCTGTGATTGCGAATACTGTATAATTTATGGTTAGAAATTATCGTGCAGATGAGAAATGACCAAACAGCCGTTGTTTTCTGCCATGACCACGGACTTTGACGCAGACATCAAAAATTTCAAGGAGATACTAAACAAGCTGGAGCTCAGGACACATACAAAGAACGGCTACAAGTTTAGCCCTGATGCCAAGATGGCTGCTGGCTGGTGGTTCTTTGAGATTTTTTTGGAGCAGGAATTTGTAAGGAAGATTATTGAAAGTGATCTAACAAGCAAAAGAAAGAGACGCGACAATATCCTCAAGTATATTGAAGGGCAGCTGAAGAAAAGGAAGTCCAAAGCCAGAATCAGATTTTATGATAATTATCCATTGATGCGTAGATATTGGAGCTGGCTAATGAAATGAAGCTTAAAAAGCCAAAAACTGTAGTCTAAAAGCCTAAAATTAAGCTCAAAAAGCGCTAAATTAAGGTTAAAAATTAATCAAACCACAAGAACATAAAAATCATCAAAAAGATACCCGCCAAGACTAGAAAATAAAACCGTGGTAAATTCTTTGGCTTGCCAGCAGAAAAAAATGAGTCCTTCCCACTGTCAGGGTGCATAACACTATAACGTGTGTCCGACATTTATCATTTTTAGAATTCAAATGCCCTACGGATATGACAAGACTAGAACAGAAAGAAGATGCAAGGATTGTAACAAGCTGCTTTACGTTTTCGAAGTTGGAGAATTCTGCATAGAGTGTTCGAGGAAAAAAGGAAAGACTTGATCATTACGTTTACAAACAGGATGAATGAAAAAAAAATATGCCAGAACCAGAAATTCCACAAAAAAGGCCATATCCTATGCAAGTTGAAGCAGGAAAAGAATATCATGTATGCATGTGCGGAAAATCCCAAAATCAGCCAATGTGTGACGGTTCTCATGCGGGCTCAGGCCTTGGACCAAGAATTTTCAAAGCTACCGAAACAGGATTCATTGCGTTTTGCGGATGCAAGCACAGCAAAGATGAAACCGGAAAGTGTGACGGAACTCACAGCTCACTATAGCTAGCTGATTTTTGTATTACTTGACTTTTCTATTTTTTATGTCTGATAAATTAGAAACTTGTCCTATTTGTCATAAGCAAATGTTATCACATGACCTAGCTCAAGTTAATCAATGTATGAAGGATTTTATCAAAAAATTATGTGGCGAAACACAGTTTGACACTTGGGAAATGTCAATTTCGATGAAGTCGGTTAATCAATGTATGAAGGATTTTATCAAAAAATTATGTGGCAAAACTTTCTTTGACACTTGGGAAGTCAAAACCTAGCTAGATTCTTTTTTACTCTCTAAATCTTGTGTTCGTAGAATTTCAATTATCCATTAACTCTTTAATGCCTAACATTTTTGCATTTTTTTCTTCAGTTTTTTGCTTATTTACCAAGAATTTTTGTATTTTGTTTGTTTTCACGTGAGATAGATACCTTGTACGTAATATATTTCGTGATTATTGATTTAATATTTTTTTGATCTCTTCTAACTTTTGATCAATTATTGTATCCTCAGGGTTATCTTGAAACCTAATGATTGCAATAATTTCATCAAGTATTTGTAAAGCTTCTGCGATGTTTTTCCTATAAGATTCGATTTTTTCCTGGTCAGCTAGTGTCATTTTCAAAATATGTACACCTTCTTGAGTTAAAAGAGAATCTAGAATAGTGAGATTTATTATCGGCAGCAAAAACCAGAATTTGTTTGAAGCAGTTATGATAGACGATGATGAGGAGCGACCAGAATGGGATTGGTTAAAGAAAAAATCCAAATCATAAGATTTTCAAGATCATAATTATAGATAGCAACTAGTTCTTTCTTGAAAATCTTCAGCTCTGATATCTTTATCGAGTCCTTGAGCAAGAGGTTCTTCTGTTGTTTTTATTAGTTGAACTACGTATTTTCTTGTTCCACAATGACAATTACTTTCATGCACATCATCAACAACAAGGAAGTCGCCTTTCTCTACCTTTACTGGTGTTTCCACGTATATTTTCATAAAGAACAGTTTTTTTCGTCATATTTAGCCATTTAGTGATACTTAATCTTAGTAATAGTGTATTAAGTAGTACTTAACTACCTAAACTTGTGCCTGTTTGATCAAATCAGAAAGCTGTTTGGTTTTTCCTTCAGGCAGTTCTGTTATCCCGCCAATCAAGCTATCGGTGATAACACCTTTGGTTGCAAGCACTTTTGCAGCCATCAGCGAAGTTTTTCCAGCCATGCAAACAAGTAACGGCTTGCCATCACCTTCTAGGTCCTTGCTTAGCGCTTCTGGAATTTGCCGTGTTGTCAGTAGTTCCTGCGCAGTTCTTGCATCTGGCACAGAAATCTTGCTTTTGTCGATGCCTAGAGACTTTGCAATCAGCTCTATTCCTTGTTCCAGTGGGGTATACTGGGCATGAATCCAGATTACTTTGTCATAGTTGCCTGCGTTTGCTTCCTGTAGCGAGACCTGCATAGGACCTTCCTGTCCAATCGATGCCAGATTCTTTTTGTACTTTTCAATGCCGTCACAAATCATTACGACAAACTTTCCGCCGCCTTCAGAGCTTGCCTTCTGTAAGGCTGCATAAAGTTCAAGGGCACTACTTTCGCCTATGTCATGGCCTTTTTCTGCAAAAAACTTTAGAAGAAGTTTTGCCTGCTCCCAATCCATTTCTTGCTCTGCGGCATATATCTCAGGTTCGTATAACGTCAAGCCGTCTGCATTGCCTTTTGTCCTAATTCCTGCAACGTCTTGATTGGTAGGTGGAAATATTACATAAACTGACTTTTTTCCATATTTTTCAGACATGTATCTGCTCAAGCCACCAGACGTGCCGCCCGTGCCAAATGTACAGAAGATGCTGTAGCCTTCCAGTGAATCTCCTTTTTCATGTAGTTGCTGGTCGATCTCAGCTGCGGTAACAGTTCTATGTGCGTCAATGTTCAGTTGGCTGTCATACTGTTCTGGACAGAAAAAACCGTAGATCTTGGCAAGATATTTTGCCAAGTTTATAATGTCTTGGCTAGCTAAAAGTGATTCTATCTCAGAGCTTGCTTTGTCAAAAATATCAGTGTCAAACCCAAGATTAGATAACTGTGAGCGAATGTTAACGGCACTTGCTTTTGCAACCAAAAGATCTTGTTTACCTTCCATTCCCGGGGCAGGGCAAATGTCCATGTCAAGATCCATGGTTTGTATATTCACATTTCTTAACTCCTCAAAGACTCCCTCCTGTAGCTTTCTTGAAACGAGTGCAATTACATTTAGTTCAAGTTTGGATAACAGTCCAAGTGCTATCCCAAAGTTGCCTGATGTGGCTTCTATTACTGTCTGCCCGCTCCTAAGCTTCCCTGTAACAATGGCATCATGGATTATGTTGGCTGCAGGCCTGACTTTGATCGAGCCTGTTAGTAAGGCAGAATCGAACTTGCCGAGAACTTTCAGATCTGCATCGTCTAGATTTATCTTGTAGACATTTTTTGCACACTCCTTAAAATCTTCAGTAATATCAATAAGCGGTGTTGCGTTGACAACCTTTGCTTCACCATCCTTCTCTTCCAGATGTGGAACCTTGCTCCATACCTCTTGTTCAAAGCGCTCAAGCAGAGCGTTGTCAATTCCTTCAGTCATGTGATCGAATAGATTGTAGGATCAATTTAGACTTTACACGATTTTTATTGCTATTTCGTGTGCAAAATTCATGGATTTCATGCTGGAAGAGGAACTGATTGACCTCTATACTTTCTGCCTGCAAAACCCAGATTCGTCTGAGGTAGAGCAAAAAAAGGCGCGAATTACTGAGGTCGGTAAGGAAATCTTTGACGATGGTGGTGTTGATGCCTTGGAAAATTTCTATTTTGCAATCTCAAACAGAATACAAGGTGAGATAGAGAAGGACATAGCTCCCTTTCGTCCATTATGGAATGGCTTTTCTGACGAATGGAAATACTAGCCAGATTAAAAGCGATCAAGTTTTTAGAATATAGAATGCTGAAAGAACTTTTGTCAGACATAATCAGTGTTGATGATGTTTTGTTTATAATCAAATCAAATGGCGCCACCAGCGAGATAAGAAGCAACTCTCTAAGCATAAAACAAAAAGACCAATGGATAACAATAGGAGATAACGATGGTCCGTGCCACATGCACGTTAACCCTTACATGATAAAACACGCAGAGTTCGTGATGGAGGAAAAACCGGAACGTACAAGCTTCAGTGTCAGATTTTTCGATGACAATAATGAAAGAGTACTTGCGTGTTTCTTTACAAAAATGTACGATGAAAATAAAAATCTCAAGTTAGAACGGAAAAAACTTTATGATGACTTGTTGGAAAAATACGGTCAGAAGATAGAGATCAAAAGGCTAATGAGTTCCTAAGACAAGTGTGAATGAATTAAGTTATGGAACCACAAAGAATTGTAACTTTCCTGCCAAGCGCAACTGAGCTGATTTACAGCCTTGGTGCAGAGGACAGACTTTTTGGTGTAACACATGAATGCAACTATCCAAGCGGCGCAAAAACCAAACCACGAGTTATCAGTTCGGTATTTGATCCCGCTTCAATGTCAAGCAAACAGATTGATGACAAAATTTGCCAGTTAATGTCGGAAGGCAAGGAGATTTACAATCTTAACAAAGAAAATCTTCTAAGCGCAAAACCTGACCTGATTATTTCCCAGAACATTTGCGAGGTTTGCTCTGCCCATACAGAACATGTTAACATGGCCGTGGAGATGTTGGAAAAAAAGCCAGAGGTTTACACAATGGACCCTCACGACGTTAGTGAAATTTTGACAAGCATCAAAGATATCTCAAAAATAATTGGCAAGGAAAAGGAAGGCAACGAATTGATTGACTCGCTATCAAAGAGGCTAGAATTTGTCAAAAGCAAAACGTTTGAAGAAAAGCCAAAGGTGGTTGCAATAGAGTGGGTGGACCCATTTTTTACTTCAGGTCACTGGATTCCAGAGATGATTGAGACTGCAGGTGGAGAAAATCTGATAAGTACAGAAAAAATGCCATCAAGAAAAATGAAGTTAGAAGAGATCAAGGAAGCAAACCCTGACATTATTGTAATGATGCCATGCGGCTTTGATGTCAAGCGAACTGTCAATGAATACAAGAAGGTGCTTGCCGGGAATCCGGAGTGGAATGAACTGAAAGCAGTAAAGGAAAACAATGTTTATGCAGTTGATGCAAACTCGTACTTTAGCAAGCCAAGCCTTCGAACCATAACTGGAATTGAGGTCTTGGCTAGCATTTTTCATCCGGATGTCTTTGGTGATCTGCAGCTGCCGGAAGACTCGTTTATGAAAATTAATTAGTTATTTTTACTGCCCTTTCTCAAATACGCGGTATTCGCCAATAATAGAATCACATTTGTGGCACGTGTACTGACCCCTCTCTACCAGAATCAGTCCGTCTGCAACTGCCTCGTTAGGACTTTCTTCGACCTGAATTTTTGGTGAGCCGTCAAACTCAGATTCACATTTCTTGCAAAAGTACTTGTGCATGTTTTGCTCCTCAAGCTTGCCAATTGGTGCAAGAAAGCACTTGCCAACACCAAGGTCTGCCTTTTTTGCCTGTTCGTCTGTAATGTCAGCGATAACACGGCCGCCTGAGCCGTGAAGTTCTAGCACAACCAAATCAAACTATAACCTTCATTAAACAATAAAAGAATTGTTTTGCAGATTTAGTGACTGTGTCCACAGCCGCAAGAATGGTCTTCGTGACTTTCCTGTGACACTTCGTCTCTGCACTTTCCACACTTTGGAGAATCGTCAGGACTGAAGAATCCAGTTCCGCACACAATGCATGTCATCTTTCCCATGCAAAAACTAACTAATTCCTATATTTATACAGAATGGATTGAAAAAAAATATCATTTTATTTTTAGCCGTTATCTGCCTGTTTTTTCATGCAGATGCTGCATCTGCGGAAGTTAAGGTAGAAACAGTAGTAGACAATCTGAAGATACCGTGGGAGCTTGTTTTTGCACCTGACGGAAGGATCTTTTTTACCGAAAGGGACGGCAAACTATGGGTCATTGAAGATGAGTCCTTGGAGCTTGTTGCAACATTTCCAACAAGTAACACGTTAGAAGGTGGTCTGCTAGGGCTGGCACTAGATCCGGAGTTTGAGAAAAATAATTTTTTGTATCTCTACCAAACATATTTTGGCTTTGAGCTGCACCATAACAAGGTTGTCAGATATACTGTAAGTAACAACCAGCTAACGGACGAGCAAATCCTAATCGATAAGATTCCCGGAGCTCTATGGCATGACGGTGGCAGAATAAAGTTTGGCCCAGATGAAAAAATTTACATAACAACCGGTGATGCGACGAACGCAAACCTATCGCAGAAGATAGACTCACTTGCTGGAAAGATCCTGAGAATCAACGCTGATGGAACCATACCGGTTGACAATCCGTTTGAGAGTTCTCCAGTCTTTTCTTACGGGCATAGAAACCCCCAGGGCATAGACTGGACTGAGAATGGAATCCTAGTTTCATCAGAACACGGACCGTCAGGGGAGAAGGGATATGCCCATGACGAAATTAACGTGATAGAACCTGGAAAAAACTATGGCTGGCCTGTAATAGTCGGTGACTCGAATAATCCGGAATACACCAACCCGATCTTGCACAGCGGTGATGTAACGTGGGCCCCGAGCGGCCTTTTGTACTATGATTCTGACAAAATTCCTGAGTGGAAGGGCAAGTTTCTTGTCGCAGCCTTGAGGGGGCAGCATGTCATGGTGCTGGATCTGGACTTGGAAAACAACATGGTAAACTCTGTTGAAAAAATTTTCCAAGACAAATACGGCAGAATTAGAGATCTGGTGCAAAGCCCTGACGGGGATGTTTTCATTTTGACAAGCAACGGCGACAATGATAAAATTTTACGAGTCACAACTTTGGAAACACCTCCCTTGACAGTGGAGACAAAGGGACCATCATCATCGCTTGGTGGGTATCTGGTGTATGGAATAATTATTGCAACCGTTGTTGCGGGAGCTGCCATATTAATAAAAAGAAGAAAGAAATAAGCGGTATAGTTGTCGTAATTCATTATGGAAGATCCTACTGGAGGTTTGTGGATATACCTCATATTTTTGCTCATACCGCTGTCAAGAATACTTCCACGCATCTTAAGGAAGTATAGACGCAAAAATGCTGGACTGGAACCGGAACCGGCGGAAAAACACCACGATAGGCAGTTCTTCACAAGCAAGAGAATGCCCGAGCCGCCAAGATTTAGAGAAGAACCACCACAAGAACCGCAACCAAAGCCTGACAAGAAAGATGGTTGGGTGGGAAAAGACGATTTTAAATGAAAAACACTAAATGATAAAAATTGAGGTGTGACCCCTTCAGACAAAACATCTTTTGGAGATTACCTCCAACCGCTTTGCTACAAAAGCTTCAATTTTTCTGTTTTGCAAGGTCACACTCGTCTAGTCGTTAGCTTTGTGAGCCATTGGCAACAAACTATACAGTGTTATGATATTTAACATTAGAAGTTGTAATTTTATTCTCCCTGTCCTTCCACTACCGTTAGTGTTAGGGTTGAACGTATTTTAGCCATCTTCCTAATCTTCCACGTGATGGCTTCCCTAAGCTTATCGGTTGACTCTGCCTGAACCTTTGCAATTATGTCATAAGCACCAAAAGTTCCATGCACTTCCTTTACTTGTTCGATTTGCTTGAGTCCACTAATTATTTCTTCTTCAGCACCTAGATCACAGTTCACCAAGACATATGCTTCTGCCATAATACCATATCGTCTTTAAAGTATTTAATGCCGCTTATGATTCGCAGCCATTTTGATAATGAAAACTGCTGATCAGCTTTATCAGAAATGAAGTAAAACGTAATGGAATGAGGAAGATTCCACGCCCGTTCAAGATGCCATGGGGCAATGGCATGGTAGTTGAAGAAGTCTCGATAGTTTCCAAATATCACGAGCCTACGATCCAGCTTTTACAGTTTGACAGCGGTGACAAGGTGATAAGGTTCTGCTCATACAACGATGGAAGGTTCAGCAGGTCCCCATTGATGATTGATGAAAAAGATCTTCGACGCCTTGGAAAGGCAACTGCAAAGGCGAGGCAAATTCGCAAGCTAGTCTCAAAACTCAGTGAATAGAACTGTACGCTTCACGAATTAGCGCCTGCGTCTTGTCCAAGTCCTGGTCCAGTCCAAGCTGGACAGTTTGCGTCTCCTTCCTGTTCTTTTGAATCTTAAGAAGAACCGAGTCGTTCTGTGGCTCTACGTCCACAAACCACCTGAACGCAAATGACTTGCAAAAGACAACCCTGTGCATCCGAACGTCTTCTATCACATTGCTTCCCAGCGAAAAACAAAACTTCCTAAGCGAGTCCATCAAGGGCTGAACCTTGGGGTTGGCCTCTTTCATAAAATCGTCATAACTCCGATTCATTCCATTAGAGAACAATCATCACACCTCTTTTAGAAGCAAGACATCACCGTCTATAACATTATAGTTTACCAGCGCACGGTCCGGGTCAAAATCTGCATGGGGTGACTCTTGCTTGCATAAAACAAGCTTGGCTTCTTTTGGCAACCGAAAATGCATCCTTGAACCAAGTATCACATCCTTTATTCTGGTAGATTTCTGGAACGTGGTTTCCCAGATTCCTTCTGATGTCTTTACATTTACGAGAACTTGGTTTGCCATCAAAAAAAATACGCCCAAGAAATAAAATAGTCTTTAGGTGGCAATATGTTGTAAAATCATGCTTCGGGACTCTACGATACGAAAGTCATTGGACGATTACATCAAGAGCAGGATAAGGGAGATTCCAATGGAGGTAAGCCAGACGTTTCCTGACGTTCAAAAAGTTTGGAAGTGTGAAAGCAAGCTGGACTTTTTGTATGGATATTATGTTGGGAAGATTGAAGAGGGCGCGCTTCGCTATTTGCTGAAAGCAACTAGAGCCTCAGCTGGCGGATATGTTGACACATTTGACATTAGAGGCGTGATTGAAATGCACAGGGATGAGATTCTTAAAGCCCTCAAAAAATCATTAGAGACATGACGTTTACACATCTACTCCATCCGGAAATTCCAAAGATCAAGCAGATCAATATCAACGGTGTCCGGTACTATGATACCCCTGACGGGACGCTCATCTCGATCACCTCGCTTTTGAAGAATTTCACACCTCAGGGCATTTTAGATTGGAGAAAAGCAGTTGGAGAAGAGGTTGCAAATGCAGTCATGATAGCTGCTACCGATAGAGGCTCAAAGGTCCATCAAATAATTGAAAACTGTCTGTCAAACAAGCCTGAAACTGACCTTGTTGGGAATTATGGTGAGCTTGCATCTAGAATGTTCAGCCAAATGATACCGGCTATAGACAAGATTGACAGAATCAGGGCATTAGAGCAAGGATTGTACAGCACCAGGTTTGGCATCGCCGGAAGGGTTGACTGCATAGCGGAATACGACAAGGAACTGACTGTGATCGATTTCAAAACGTCTACACGAAAAAGAGACGAAAGAAACGAGACACATCTTGTCCAAGCCAGCTTTTATTCGCTCGCATGGGAGGAGCGGACCGGCGAGAAGGTGAACCAGATAGCAATTCTTACCACTACGGAAGACGGCGAGCTTGACGTGTACAGGGACGACCCGTCAAACCATGTCGATAGGCTGGAAGAGATGATTGAAGAATATAAAAGCGGTCAACCAGATTTTTCAAAATAACAGAATCCAACAGAGATTTAGCTATTAATTAGACCAATGAGGAATTTTGACATGGAAAAACATGCGGGATCAGCAAAAAGAAGCGTAATGATTAAGGCCAGTGTAGAAACAGTCTGGAAAAAACTAAGCAAGATTACAAAGCTAGGTTGGTTGGAAGAACAAAAATCAACCAGGTTTTTGTCACAAAAAAAATATGGTGTGGGTGCAATAAGATTAATTTCTTTTGAAGATGGCTCTGACGTTGAAGAACACATTGTAGAGTGGTCTCCGAAAAAATGCTTTTCTTACATTGCAATTACAGGACTGCCGTTGCTGTCATATTTAGCAACAATCTCAATGAAAAAAGCTACCAGTGGCAGAGTCAAAGTTACATGGCAGTCTTACTTTGTCAGTGATAAAAAGAAAAAAGAATTTTTAGAGTTTTCTAAATTCTTGAGTCGGTTTTACTCAAAATCATTGCAGAATCTAAAATCAGATATTGAAAGATAGGCAAGCCATTCCTAGTTTTTGAATTTTTTATAATTTAATCACCAAGTTTAAGATACCCTACGCTTCAATGAGGTATATGGTTTATCAGATTTCTGACATCAAACAAAGCTGCCTAAGATGTGGGGAGAAGGCACTAATCACAGATGCAGAAACGGGTGAGGTTTTTTGTGGTGCTTGTGGCTTTGTGTCACCTGAGCGCATAGAAAGTCCTGGTCCAGAGAGGCGTTCATTTCCTGATGATAGAGGCAATAAAGAAAGGACCGGAGTTGGTACGTCTTTAACAATACATGATCAGGGTCTGTCAACAGTAATCAACCCAACAAACAGAGATGCCACAGGTAAACCTCTATCGAGCTCTATGAAAAAGACTCTCAAGCGTCTAAGAGTGTGGGATAGTAGAAGTCACAATAAGCCTATTGATAGGAACTTTAAGCAGGCCTTCAATGAACTTTACAGGCTCAAAGATAAACTCACCCTCTCTGATTCAGTAGTGGAAAAAGCTGCATACATCTACAGAAAGGCTATAAACAAAAAATTGGTAAAGGGTAGAACAATATCTGCCTTAATGGCATCAGCATTATATGCCGCATGCCGTGAGGTCGGGACCCCAAGAACACTCAAGGATATTTCCGACACAACGAATATCAAAAAAAGAGATCTGGCAGCAAATTACAGACTGCTAGTAAATGAACTAGACTTGAAAATTCCTGTTGTTAATTCAGTACACAATGTAGCCAGAATTGCCAGTAAAATTGGAATTTCCGAAAAAACAAAACGTCTTGCAACTGAAATTCTTAGAAAAGCTGAAGAAACTGAAATATCAGCTGGAAAAAATCCTATGTCACTGGCAGCAACTGCTTTGTATATTTCCTGTCGCAAAACGGGTGAAAATTATTCGCAAAGAGATTTGGCAGAAGCTGCTAGCGTTACAGAAGTAACCATTAGAAACAGGTACAAAGGGCTTTTAGAATTGATATAAAACTAGCACAGTTTTTTTATTCATATTTTCAAGCCTGTGGATTATTCTCAATAATGATCCAAATCATTCATGTCGTCTGCATTCTTATTTTTTTTACTATTAATTTACATTTAATTTTATCCTTGATTTATCCTATTTTATTTTATTTTTACCTTTCTTTTTTATTTATTTTTATATTACCTTTTACTCATACCTTTACTTTTTATTTCATTTATAATTTTTAAATTTGATGGGTTTATACTCTTCTTCAATATTAATTCAAGTTATGTTCTAATGGTAAGGGAAACTTTATTTTATTCAGTAATTTTATTATGTATCAAACTATCGGAGGGTTTACTATTATCAGTCTACAAGGCCTATGAGAGATTTGATTATTTTGCTATATTTTCAATAATATCCAATCCTTTTTTTTTTCAGAAAAACGTGCCACCGTGATAATTTTTAATTTTTTACTATCAACAATATTTCTTTTAATTTCTTGGATTTTTTAATTTCAATAAAATTAGTTATATTTGTAATTTTTTCAGGAGGATAAGAAAATAAACTTAATTTTTTTTCGATATTTTTTGAAATTGCAAAAAT